>JAVVVP010000073.1:887-9886 GCA_036652575.1 Bacteroidaceae bacterium | reverse complement strand
TCTCCCCCAAAAAGGGGAAGGAAAAAGAATCGTAAATGACCAGAATATGGTAACTTTGCAGGATACAATACAGAAACCCCTATCAGATGGCAAAAGACAAGGCAATTTGGTTGGCACAACTGCTACACCGCAGAGGGCGAATCAGTAAAAATGAGATTATGCGGTGCTGGAGCGCCATCAGTGAAAACGGAGAAGAGATGGCAAATAGTACCTTCTACGATAACGTAAGACAACTAAAAGAACGATACGGCATTCAGGTTCTCTCGGAAGATGGACACTACACACTCGCAGAGATGTCACCAAAAGAGCAACAACTTTACGACGCTATTTTTGACTACACAGACCAGAACGAAGTTAAAAAATGCAGAGAGAATCATGCTCTTTTAGAAGAGCCCTCGCCCGTAGAAGGTCCTTACTTAGCCGAAATAGCAAACGCAATCAATAGCAGGCGATGGGTAGAAATGGACTATGCACCTTATAACAAAACAAGCTATACCACGCGCTTTGCACCTTACTGCCTACGCATTGCACAAGGGCGGTGCTACGTGATTGGCAAAAGTAGTCGCCACCAGGAAGTACGCAACTTTGCTTTAGACCGTATCCAAAAGTTTGTGCTGACCGATGAATGGTTTCGCAAAGACTCCACGTTTTCTGTTTACGACTATTTCAGATATAGCTTTGGGGCTTTTGGTGGTATGAACTTGTTGCCCGAAAACATTGTGCTTGAAACGGCTCCACGCTTAACGCCTTATCTCCGTTCACGCCCCTTGCATTCCACACAAACCGAACAAGCACAAGCGGAAACAAAAGACTGGACACGCTTTAGCTTGCGACTGGCTCCTACCGATGACTTTGTAAACGAGCTCCTCAAACAAGGACCGTGGTTAAAGGTAATCTCCCCCGAGAGTCTCCGCACACAAATGAGAAAAAACGCACAAGAAATCCTGAAACACTACGAATAAAGAAAAGGCCGTTGAAGACGTTTGCGAGCTCAGAAATGACCTTGCGATGCCACCCGTTCTTGGTTAGAAGGCGTTGCCTCGTTCCCCTTTCAGAACAAACGGATCAAAAAAAGGGTGGAGGATTCGTTCGCTTCCTTGCGCCACGCGTCCTCCACCCTTGTCTCTTTTTATTTCTTTCGCTTTATTAGCTGTCGGTATGCGAACTATAGTAACCAGAACCTGAACCATAGTTATAGCCATATTTGTAGCTGTAACGACGATAACCATACTTGCTAGATACATATTCGCTACCATTCAAGATAACGGCCATATTCTTGTATTTACGTTCGCGATAAAGCGTCTCAATATCTGGAAGTAAGCGACGATCCAAGAGTCCTACGCGCACAATAAAGATGGTACTATCTACCACTTTCTCAATGATAGCGGTATCGGCTACAATTTCTACGGGAGGGCAATCCAAGAAGATATAATCGTATCGAAGTCTGAGTTCATCGATCATTTCCTGCAACTTGTCCGTGAGCAACAACTCGGCAGGGTTCGGCGGGATGACACCCACTGGAATCATATCAAAATTATCACAACCCAAACAACTTTTTATCGTAATATCATCTAGAGAGTCTACTTGACCACTCAGATAAGACGATACACCGTGTTGTTTCAGGGAAGTCTTTTTTAACAAGGCCAAGGAAGCAGAAGCCCTACGAATATCTAAATCGACATAAGCCACCTTCTTACCTGCCAAGGTCTGGCTCATGGCAAGGTTCATGGACACAAACGTTTTACCCGATCCTGGATTGAAAGACGTAAACATAAAGACTTTATTCTTGTTCGTATTTACGCTCAAATAATCGAGCTTTGAACGCACAATGCGGAAGGCTTCGTTGACAATGTCTCGTCCTTTCTCTTTCACCAATATGTCGCGCTTCTGAAACATCTGTTTCTTGTCAACTTGCGGAATTTCGCCAATGTAAGGGATTGTCAACTTGTCTAAATCATGACGACCGCGCACGGCTGTATTCATATTCTCTAACAAAAGCAGAATGGCACCAGGGACAACCAATCCCAAGGCAAACGCCGCAAGAAAAATGACACTCTTCTTGGGTGCGGTGGGGAAATCGCTACCCGATGGAGGTTGAATAATGCGCGAGTTGGAGGCCGTATAAGCCTTCGACAATTCGTTCTCTTCCCGTTTTTGGAGTAAATAGATGTAAAGCGATTGCTTTACTTGCTGTTGACGCTCGATGGTCAGCAACTCTCTCGCCTTCTTAGGGCTTGTTGCAATCTGCGCATTCGTTTTTCCCTCCGTTGCCCGCGAGTTGGTGATTTGCGTATTGATTAAAGAAATGTGGTTATCGAGAGAGTGTACAATAGCGGTACGCATTTGCGCCAAACCACGATCGATGTCAACAACCAGTGGATTGGTTTCATTACTCTTGGCTACCAAGTCGTTACGACGCAACGTAGCGGTATTGTATTCTGTAATTTGTTTTTCAATGCCATTGCCTTCAATGCCCGTATTCGAAGGCAAGAGTTGATTCGTCTTAGAGCCATCGATCAGATATTTTCGTACAAAGTGCGCCATCGACAATTGATTGGTAAGCCCAATCAACATTTCATTGTTTTTACCCGCTTGATCAATATACATACTCGCCACCTCGCCTACATCGGGCAGCAAGTTACGACTTTTGAACTCTGAGATGTTATTATCCACGCCACCCAAATCTTTTTCAATGCCGCCCAAGCGTTCATCAATAAATCGAGAGGTCGCAATGGCTACTTGATTTTTGTCTTTTATCCAATTCTCATTATACACTTCGATCAGCGTTTTGATCACGTCATCGGCACGACGAACATTGAGATCTTGCATCGTGATGACCAAGATGTCGGCTTCTTTGTCGCCAAGACTCACCGACAGCCCTGCGAAATAACGATTCGAAATAGCCTTTACATCGTACTTGACAACCTGAATGGATTCGTTGAGATAGTTCTTTATATTAGGCATGGCATCAATACGAATGGAGCCAAAAGGAACGGTCACATTTCGTCCTAAGTCCACCGTAACGGGGGATACCTCCAACTCTTTACCTAGAACATGAAAATGGGTTAATACTGCTTTTTGAGCAGACAGCAATTCCATTTCGAAAGACAGCGATTGCCGCTCTCCCACGCCATTGATGGTAATAGAAACAGGCGCATCCTCATAAACCACCCGTTGATGAAATCCGTCGCGTACCTGCATCTCCACATCCAAACGGAGGCGCTTAACGACATCCTCCATCATAATGGGCGCCGTGATAGACAGCATTTCGTTGTTGATTTTCGCTTTTGAAGTCATAAAACCTAAATCCTCAAAGCCAGAAGCCAACGCCGAAGCGCCTCCTCCTTTTTTGTCATCGGTTTTGACCAAAAGTGACGCACTGCGCGTGTAGGTGGGTGGCGTGATAAGAACCATTACCGTGGCGATGGTCAGCGCACAAAACAAGGAAAGAGCAAACCAATACCATTTAGAAAGGAATAATCTCCAAATATCCTCAAAAACGAACACGTCGTCTTCAGGCTTGTTTGTTACCGTTGTATTTTCTTCCATTATAAAGCTTTTTTATTTAAATAATAAAACACCTAAGCTCGTAAGGAACGAACTAATGGTTACCCACATAGATGCAGACTGTAAACTATTCTCATTGATGGTGGACTGACCCGCACGCATTTTGTTCGGCTGTACATAAACCACATCATTTTGCTGCAAATAGAAAGCTGGCGAATTGAAAACGCTTTTCGAACGTAAGTCCATATAATAGGTACTACGCTGACCTTTTTCTTCGCGAATCACAAGCACGCCATCACGCTTACCCGTAATGGTTAAATCGCCAGCCATACTCAGCGCATCAAAAATAGTGACTTTGTCGCGCTCAATGGCGAACTTACCTGGATGACCCACTTCACCCAATACCGATATTTTCAAGTTACCATAATCTACATTGACCACGGCATCGTCTATATATCCGCCATCAATTAATTTTTTCTTCACAAGTTCGGCAATCTGAGGACGGGTGAGACCTTCTACGTGAACGCTCCCCATTACAGGCATCATAATATCGCCTTTATCGTCTACAATATAGCATTGTATCTGTTGAGAACCCCCGAAACCCGTACTACTGCCCGCTTGATAGCTCACAATCGGCAAATTATAAAGCGCAGCCAGATTAGGATCGGAACCCGTTACGACTACAGAAATCTTATCGCCTGGCTGAATGGTGATCAACATTTCATTGTTGATTGCCGTCGTGCTATTCGATTCGACATCTTGCAGGTAAACAATCTTCTGTGACGTATGGCATGAAGTCAACACCAAACACAACAGAAGCATACAAAAGAAGCTCACTTTCATTTTATTCATCATTTGTTTTTCTATAATTTATATTCAATCAGGGGACGCGTGCCACCTTTTCAGAAAGTACTAAATAAAGATATTTCGGTGCAAAGATACGTATAACTATAAAATAACCAAAAAAAAAGACCCAATAAACGCCTTTCTACGCGCTCTTTTTCTTAAAAGAGAACAAAACCGATACACTCTCGCTGATTTTTAACTTTTTTATGCACCTATTCCTTTTGCCTGAAAGGCGATGGCGTACAGTTTGATTTGTTTGAGCATCGAATACAACCCATTGCTACGGGTAGGCGAAAGGTGTTCGCTCAACCCTATTTTCGACACAAAGTAAAGGTCGGCATTTAAAATCTCACTGGGAGTATGTCCATTGAACACGCGAATCAGTAAGGCAACGATGCCCTTCACGATAAGAGCATCACTTTCCGCGCTAAACGTAAGCGCGCCCTTCGACTCACGACAGACGAGCCACACGCGACTTTGACAACCCGCGATCAAATTATGGTCCGTTTTATCTTCCTCTGGAAGCGTTCCGAGTTCGTTACCTAAATCCATCAGTAATTGGTATTTATCCATCCAATCGTCGAAGTCGCAAAATTCCTCGATGACCTCATCTTGTTTTTGATTGATTGTTTTCATCTTGTTTGTGTTTTAAGTTCTGTGGACTTCACTCCTTGGGCTCGCAAGTCGTTGAAACCGTTTCATTATAGATTACATGTACAACCGTTTGACCTACGGCACGCAGGGTATTCCGGTCTATATTGCTCGGTGTATCGTTTACCGTGTGCCAAGTAGGGCCAAATCCCGAGGTGGGGTTGTCGGCATAATAAGGAATAATGTCGATCGTGGGTATGCCTGCAAACTTGTTGACAGGAACGTGATCATCGGTCACAAATCCACTGTTTTTTTTGGGGAAGAAACTACCATAGCCAGCGCTTTCTGCGGCATTCCACACTTTGGCGACAACCGCGGCGGCATACTGCAAAGAGTAACCTTCTTGATAAAAAGAAGCGCCTTGTCCGCCCACCATATCTAATAGGATACCAAAACGTGCCTTGTAGGCAGGCACATGCGGATGGGTTGCCCAATACTGCGAGCCCAAGCACCACGTATTTTCATGGTCAGAACCCTCGTCCGCCCACTGTGGCGTACCGCAGTCTTCGGCATCAAAGCAAATAAAGTCGACCCCAAGCGCTGGGGCTTGCTGCTGAAGCAGACGCGCTATCTCGAGCAACATCGCCACACCACTCGCCCCGTCATTGGCCGCATCAACGGGTTTACGATGATTGGCCTCATCAGGGTCGTTGTCTGCCCAAGGGCGACTATCCCAATGGGCACAAAGAAGTATCCGTTCTTTTGCTTTTGGGTTATGCTGCGCAATAATATTTCGGGCTTTGAGAAGCGTTCCGTCATATTGTTTCAGGTCGGCAAATTGTTCGATTACCTGAAGTCCATACGCTTTAAACGAGGCCACGATGTAATCTCCGCAAGCCTCGTGAGCCGCAGAATTCATCACCCGTGGACCGAAGTTGCATTGGGTAACAATGGACTGATAAGCACTGTCTGCCTCGAAGGTAGGTTCCGCTTGATTGGCAAGACGGTCGGTCTCTTGCGCGGAAGGGTTGGTTTTGTTTCCACAAGCGATTAAGAACAGGGTTGCGGTAATGATTAGGATTCGTTTTTTCATTGATTCTCTGACTTATAATTCTGACATATGTTCATCACACGAAGGAAGTTTGCTCCCCAAATTTTTTCGATTTCTTGTTCCGAATAACCTTCTGCCACGAGTTGACGGGTGAAGTTGAGGAGCTCGGCAGCCGAAGCACAACCCGTGACACCTCCATCGCCATCGAAATCGGTTCCAATACCCACGTGGTCAATACCTGCTACGGCCACCAGATGGTTGAGATGGCGCACGGCATCGTGAAGCGTCGCTTCGCCCTCCGTGCGCAAAAAGCCGTGGTAAAGCGTCACTTGCACCACACCCCCAGCTTTGGCTAACGCCCTCAGTTGGTCATCGGTGAGGTTTCGAGGATGATCGCAAAGGGCTCTTGCCGATGAATGGGAACAAACAATCGGCGTTTTACTCCACGCAAGTGCATCATAAAAGCTCTGTTCGGAAGCATGCGAAAGATCCACCATCATCCCCGTACGGTTCATCTCGGCAATCACTTCTTTACCAAACGCGCTTACCCCTCCATGCTCGGAAGTACCGCGTGCCGAATCGCAAATCGCATTGTCGCCATTGTGGCATAACGTCATATACACCACGCCGCGCTTCCGAAAGTGGGCAATGCGCGAAAGGTCGGTACCTATGGCATAGCCGTTTTCGATGCCCATCAGAATGGCGCGCGTTCCCGCGCGTTTCAAGCGGTAAAGATCGGCAGGCGTTCGCGCCAAGGCAAAGGACGGGCAATCGTCCACCATGGCTTCGAGGCGAGACAAAAGCTGCTCTGCTTTCTCGGTTGCCGCTTGATGGGCAGAAGGGGTCCGTTCTCCTTGTGGTAAATAGGCAACCATAATAGAGGCATCCAGACCGCCCTCCTTCATCTTATGACTGTCCACCAGCAACTGTTTATCACGGTGCCGAAAGTTGATACCGTGCTCGAAAAACATAGGGGTATCACAATGTGAATCGAGCGTAAGAAGTCGCTGATGCAACGTTCGAGCACGAGCGTAAGAGGTCGCCTCATCGCGAAGCCACTCAAACAGTGGCAGCATGGTGCGATCGCCCTCTAAAAGGAAGCACTCAGGGTGCCATTGCACTCCGATTATACTTTTGTATTCCGCACTCTCCACCGCTTCAATCACATCATCGCTACTACGCGCCACCACGCGCAACGCCTTTCCCACCTCCTTCACCGCTTGGTGATGAAAGGAGTTCACTTCTAAACAAGAAGAAGAGAAAAGAGAGGAAAGCAAGGTGTCTGGCTCCACGTTGACCGTATGACTAGGATAACCACGCTCCAAATCTTGATTGTGTTTAATCAACGGCTTCGGATGCTGTGCGGCAAGATCTTGATAAATAGAGCCTTCTAGCGCGATGGCTAAAAGCTGAATGCCACGACAAATGCCAAGAATCGGAATTTGTCGATCGTAGGCCATACGAATCAAAAGTAATTCGTACGCATCTCGACGCGGATTGATGGAATGCAGCGAGGGCAACGGTTCTTCGCTTACCAACAGCGGATTGACATCTGCACCCCCCGAAAGCAATAAGCCATCCACGCGTTCCAAAATCGACGCCAATTGCTCCACCTTCAGAAGCGGCGGAAGTATCAGAGGTATAGCTCCCGCTTCCAAAACGCTTTGATAATAACCTGTGGCGAGACTACACGTCTGCGCATCACAGTTTCCTGTGATGCCAATCACGGGTAAATGAGCACCAACTGCATCCTGTAAATTCAGCTGCTCATAACTGTTCTTCCAATCCATTCTATACATTTTCGTAACCACGTATTTTCATTCTATAAAAGCTATCTAAAAAAGGAACCAAACGGGGAGGGGTACCCCACGCATCTTTACGTTGCACGTCGATTTGGATTTTTTGGGAACCAGCCTTTGCGCACCCGTTCGGTTTGTTCAAAGAGTTCCTTTATGGTCCAAAACGAAGAGAACGCAAACACACTGAGCAAGGAGCTCCACAACGTGCTTGCCACAACAACGGCAGCTCCACAAGCCACGAGCCCCATCACCAAAAACACCCACCAATAACGCGTGCCCCAATAGTATTCTGTTTTGACAACGACGGGATGAAACACGCCAATAATGAGAAACGTAAACGCACCAATGATCCATCCTTCAAAATGTAATTCCATATAAGTAAAAGGGGTTAGCGGTGCGGCAACGTAATCGGCAGCACATTGTTAATACTCTGATCTAGCGAAATAAGCGTTTCGGTAGACGTTACCCCATGAATTTCCTGAATGTGATTGTTGAGTAACTTCATCAAATGTTCATTGTCATAAGCATACAGTTTGATAAGCATCGTGTAAATGCCCGTTGTAAAATGACATTCCACAATTTCAGGTATCTTTTGCAGTTCATCCACCACGCCCTTATACATAGAACCTTTTTCTAGCTTGATGCCGACGTAAGTGCACGTGGAATAGCCTAAATATTTAGGATTTACATGGAACCCAGAACCCCACACTACTTCTGAGTCAATCATTCGCATCATCCGTTGATGTACCGCAGCACGCGAAACGTCACAAACATCGGCAACGTCTTTTAGCGATGCGCGGGCATCTTGCGATATAATCTCGAGAATTTTTTTATCGAGCGCATCTATCTTTTCGATTACTTTTTTTGTTCTCATTGCTAAGTTATAATTCTGATAGAGCAAAGATAGATATTTTTATCGTAAAAGATAATTTACGACCTAAAAACTTTCATTTAAAATGGAGTGAGGCCCAAGAGGAGCCTCGAGAAGCAACCGGAAAAAGTAGAAAAACGGCGCAACACAATGTTCTATGAGGTTTGACGTTCATAGCATAAAAGAAAAAAGGAGAAAAAAGAATCGCTTTTTATCCCTTCATTTTCCCCCAACTCATTCCTTTTGAAGAAGACAAAGGACAGAAAGGTTTTGGGGGGCCCGCCCCCGCCCCGGGGGGGGGGCGCGGGGGGGGGGGGCGGGGGGGGGTGGGGGA
>JAVVVP010000073.1:0-877 GCA_036652575.1 Bacteroidaceae bacterium | reverse complement strand
TTTTTTACCCTTAATTTTCCCCCCAAACATTCCTTTTTAATAATAAAAAGGACATAAATGTTTACCCCCCCCCCCCCCCCCCTCGAGGGCTTGCTTTAAGACTCTGGCATTCAGAGGTTTGGAAATGTAAGCATCACATCCTGCGGCAAGAGCAATTTTTCGATCCAAATCAAAAGCATTGGCTGAAATTGCAATAATGGGCGTTTTATTTCCCGAGGCGCGAATCAAGCGAGTAGCCTCAAGTCCATCCATCTCAGGCATTTTAATGTCCATAAGAATCACATCAAAATCCTTTTTGGCAGCCAACTGAACCGCCTCCAACCCATTGACCGCTCGTATCATGGTATGATGGCGCAAGATAGCTTTGACCAACAAGAAGTTGCTTTCATTGTCCTCTGCTACAAGTATATTTTTTGTATTTTCCATATTAATGTACTTTTACGTCTTCTCTTTTATAAAGAGAAGACGCTGCAAATATAAAGAAAAAAGGGAATACAAAGCTATAAAATCGGAGCTATTTACGGGACTTTGACAAAAAAAGGGCACAAAAGCACCGGAAACGCACTTTTTTTCCTAAAAAATAAAGTCTTTTCCTGCGCTTTGTACCTCTTTTAAGTCCTTCGAGACTACTTCTATAAATACAGAAACCTTCTTTTTCAAACACCCCGTGTCTCGTCCTTGATCGATACGGCTCCGACTTGTGGCATCGTGTTGTGCTCTGGATTGCTTCGCCTTCGCTCGCAATGACGGGAAGGAGAGGGAATGCGTCTCGTTAGGAGTCATACTGTTCGTTTGGATTGATTCTGTTTTTGTGTTCCGTCATTGCGAGGGCTTGCCCACATCCAAGACTGATCCTTTTTGGTTGTCCATGCTGCAT
>JAVVVP010000072.1:0-10632 GCA_036652575.1 Bacteroidaceae bacterium | reverse complement strand
CGCAACATTTCAACTCTCTTAGTATCTGAAAGAGAAAAAATAGGGCTCACCAATATCTCTATGATGTCACTTAGGATCTCGCAATAATCATCCAAGGCCTCTCCGTCGCAATCTTGGTAGTCTCTGAGAAGTCTGTTTTGTGATAAATCTTTCCATTTGTTGAAATATCGGAAAGAAAAAGCCTTGTTTTTAAATTCGCAAGGGTTTTCCGTGTTTTTACGCCATGGCGAGACTCCAGCCTGCCGCCACGGCCGCGGGGTCGGCTTCGATGCCGTTTTCCATGAAGCTCATGGCGCTGACGATGGCGGTCATGGTTTGTTTGTTATAGATGTCTACTTCGGCATCGGTGGAAATGCCGGCGCGCCCGGCAACTATTTTGCGGAAAATCTTTCATGAGTGTAGCCATTTTTACATCCTATTTTATGCATAAATGATGAAAGGAGACGGGAATAAAAAAAGACAGCGCAGCGGGGTTGGGAATGTTGGGCGAGAGAAAAAAGCAACGCACCATTTTCGGGGGATACGAAAATGGTGCGTTGCTTGAGGGTTTAGGTATTTTTCAGTTTACGGGGTATCGTGGATGGAGCATTGCTTTCCGTGCCGTGGGTTAGCATGATGTCAGGAAACTCCCAGCACAATGTTTGCGTCGATGTTTAGCTTTCGGCTTATTTCGCGCGCCACTTTCAGGGTGGGTTCGCATTTTCCCGAAATGTAGTCGCTCAGGCGTGAGGGGCTTATTCCTATGAGGTGTGAGAGGGATTTTTGAGTGAGCCCCATTTCGTACATGCGAAGCTTTATGACTTCCACAAGCGTGGGTTCTCCCAAAGCGAAATGTTCTTCCGAATAATCAGCAACCAAGTTGGAAAGAAGTTCCAACTCGATACTATTCGGGGCGGTCAATGATGTGTTATCGTCTACTAATGGAAGAAGCTCCTCTACTCTTTTCACGGCCCATTCATACTGAGCTTGGTTTTCTATCTTTGTCATAAGTTCAATTTTAAATGGTTTAACAATCTATTTTATCATACTCTCTATGCGTACCGACAAATCGGATATACACAAACTTTATTGTAAACTTGATAACAACAACTAAACGATAATCATTGCCCTTAATATTAAATACATAATGCTGGTTACCTACATTGTCAACGCTATTGAATGTTTTTTTCACATCAGCAAAACAAGTCCACTCACTTCTTTTTACTTTCGCGACCCATTCTTGCAGGGCTGTCTTCGAATCAGGGTTCTTGTCTGTGTAGTGCTGCAAGGCTTGCTCTGTGAATATTCTCATCTGTCACTCTTTTTGTTGGTGCAAAGATAGAATGAAAATCCCGAATATCAAAATATAATTCTATTTTTCACAACATAGAACCAATTATGATCGTTTGGGCACGTAGACAATAATCTTGCAGTGCGTAATATGATGCTTGACAGGGGCCTTGTTCCCGAAACGCTTCCTGCTTTTAGGGCTCAAAAACCCAATAAGCAGCACTCGCCACCTTCCGTTCTTCTTCGTACTTTTCCGAACTCTTTTGGCGTTCCCATTACAAAAAAAAGGAGAGGTGTTGTTCGTCTCAAAAATAATACTTAACTTTGTCCAATATATAACAACTACAAATTCTATAGATGGCACATATCTTGGCAATGCGCTTCTCGGCTTTAGGGGATGTGGCAATGACCGTTCCCGTTCTTTATTCGTTTGCAACGCATTATCCGCAACACGAAATAACGATCTTGACGCATCGCCGTTTTTCGTATTTGTTCGACCTTATGCCTCCAAACGTATCGTTTTGTGGGGTAGATCTTCGCGCCTATCGTGGTATCATTGGACTGAACAACCTGTATCACGAACTGACAAAGACGCACTACGATGCCATTGCTGACTTTCACAATGTGTTGCGTACCAAGTTCTTGAGAACGCGTTTCAAATTAGAGGGAACACTCGTTGCGACGGTGGACAAGGGTTCGGGAAATAAACGACGATTGACCCGTAAGCGGGGCAAAGAGATGGAGCAATTACTGACTTCGCCCGAACGCTATGCGCGTGTTTTAGCCGAGCTCGGGTACCCCACACGCATCGCGTTTCGTTCGGTTTATGGCGATGGATGCGGACCCATAGACGACATTCTGCCACTCACAGGGCACAAAGGTACCAACCAATGGGTGGGCATCGCTCCGTTTGCACAGCATCGGGGCAAGGTGTATCCAACCGAACTCATGGAACAAGTGGTGCAACAAGTGGCCGCACGCGACCAGGTGCAGGTGTTCCTCTTTGGAGGAGGAACGGAGGAACAACAAAAGTGCGAGGCGTGGGCAAAAACATATCCCTCTGTGACCTCGCTCGTGGGCAAAAGTGATTTGCGAACGGAGCTCCATGTGATGAGCCATTTGGACGTGATGGTATCAATGGATTCTGCCAATATGCACTTGGCCTCTATTGTGGCTACGCCTGTGGTGTCGATATGGGGTGCCACGCATCCGTACGCTGGATTTATGGGGTGGCAGCAGTCTACCGACAATGCGATACAACTGGATTTGCCATGCAGACCTTGTTCGGTTTACGGTAAGAAACCTTGTGCACTGGGCACGTATGCATGTCTTTACGGCATTCTGCCAACACGCATTGTGGAACGTGTGGTTCACCTTTTAGAATATAAAAGAAAGAAAGAAACGAATTTATGATACAAGAGATAAAATACAAACTAGTTTATGGCACGTTCTACGTTTTGTCGTTGTTGCCATTCTCCCTACTTTATGCTTTTACCGCCGTGTTCCGTATGGTTCTCTATCATGTGGTCCGATATCGTCGCCCCATTGTGCGCAAGAACCTCACCCTTTCTTTTCCAGACAAGAGTCCCGCAGAGATTCTAAAGATAGAGCACGAGTTCTATCGCTTTTTTTGCAATTGCTTTGTAGAAACGATAAAGTTGATGTCGGTGTCGAAAGAGAACATACAACGCCGTATGACGTTCAAAGGGATCGACCTCTTGCACAAGGAACTGGAGACACACGACTTTTGCTTTTTACTCTTAGGACATTATGGCAATTGGGAATGGCTAGCAACCTTGCCCCTTTGGTTGCAAGAGGGGGTTACGTGTTCGCAAGTTTATCATCCGTTGCGTAGTGCCACTTTCGACCGCTTGTTTTTACACATTCGCGGACGCTTTGGAGGGGACAACATTGCCAAGAACTATACCATGCGCCGCGTGCTTTCCATGCGCGCCAAAGGAAAAAAAGCAGTAGTGGGTTTTGTTTCGGATCAAACGCCAAAGCAAATCAACATTCACGACTGGGTGAACTTTATGCATCAGGACACAGGCATCTTTACGGGAGCAGAGCGCATTGGAAAGAAGG
The DNA here is from genome assembly GCA_036652575.1 of Bacteroidaceae bacterium. Taxonomy (GTDB): domain Bacteria; phylum Bacteroidota; class Bacteroidia; order Bacteroidales; family Bacteroidaceae; genus Alloprevotella. Next base: position 7,278 of record JAVVVP010000072.1, on the reverse strand, counting down.
TAAATGCCGCCATGTTTTACGGCGAAATGAAGCGCATAAAGCGCGGCCATTATTGTTGTACCTACCATCCCATTACAGCAGAAATCGGTTCTTTGGAAAAATTCAAAGTGACCGAAATCTATATGCAACTTTTGGAAAAGACCATCTGTGCCGACCCTGTCTGTTGGCTATGGACACACAATCGTTGGAAGCGCAAACGGCAATCCTGAGCAGCAAAGAAAAAAAACAGATCCCTAAAATAGCATAGTAATGAAGAAGTCTTTTATCGCATGCTTACTACTCTTCGTAGTAAAGATGTCGGCGGGTACCGTCAATGAACCTCCCATGTGGCTCCGCCAAAGTTCCATTTCGCCCGATGGCAAGACCCTTGTTTTGATGTATCAAGGCAATTTATATACCGTGCCCACGAGTGGCGGAAAAGCGTTTGCGCTCACCACGTCGAGTAGTTACGACACACAGCCCGTGTGGTCGCCCGATGGCAAATGGATCGCCTTTTCGAGCAATCGCTTTGGTAGCTTCGATGTGTTCGTAATCCCTAGCACAGGCGGGGCAGCAAAACGGCTGACCACGCACTCTGCAAACGAAATGGTAGAGACCTTTACCGACAACACCCACCTCGTCTACACCTCCTCCGTGCAACCCCTTGCCGAAGATGGCGTGTTTCCTGCGGCTTATTACACGCAAGTGTACGAAGTGGATACCGAAGCCCACCGTCCCCGCTTGTTCAGTTCGCTCACCATGCAAAATCTATCCATCAACACCGCGGGTGAAGTGCTCTATGAAGATGTGAAAGGTTACGAAGACCCATGGCGCAAGCACCACACGTCGCCCATTTGTCGCGATATATGGAAGATGCAAACGCACAACAGCAAACCCACCTATACTCAATTGTCTACCCTCTCGGGAGAGCATCGTAACCCTGTATGGGCCGCCGATGGACAAAGCTATTACTACCTCAACGAGCGGAGCGGTTCGATGAACGTGTATAAGGTGAGCGGTGGAAAGGAAACGCAATTGACCACCTTTACCAAAAATCCCGTGCGCTATCTGTCGGCGGCGCGCAATGGAACGCTTTGCTTTAGCTACGATGGAGCACTTTATACCATGTGCGAAGGACAGCAGCCCCGTAAGCTCAACGTGGACATTGTCAAAGACGATACCCGCCGAAAGGATTTTCCACAAGCATACGAATCCGGCTGCCGCTCGTTAGCGGTATCTAAAGACGAAAAAGAAATAGTGTTCATTGTGCGTGGCGATGTGTATGCCACCGTGATGGATTACAAAACCACCAAGCGCCTCACGCACACGCCAGAAGAAGAGCGAAATGTGGACATCAGCCCCGATGGACGTTCTGTTATTTATGCATCAGAGCGCAACGGCGTATGGGGCATTTATCGCACCTCGTTGGTGCGTAAAGACGACAATTTGTTCACCTATGCTCACGAATTAAAAGAAGAACCTTTAATCGTTGGAACCGAGGTGTGCTTTCAGCCGAAGTTCTCGCCCGATGGAAAAGAAATCGCTTATTTAGCAAATCGTAGCGAACTACGGGTTTATAATCTTGCCCACAAAACCAGTCGCGTAGTGTTGCCTGCTAAGTTTAATTATTCTTATACCGATGGCGATGTCTGGTTCAAGTGGTCGCCCGATAGCAAATGGTTCTTAACTCCTTATCTCGGAATTGGCGGGTGGCAAAATATAGATGTAGCAGCAGTCAAAGCCGATGGCTCCAAAGTGGTGAACCTCACCGAGAGCGGCTACAGCGATAGCAATGCAAATTGGGCGCTCGATGGCAAAGCCGTGGTGTGGCAATCCGACCGTGCCGGTTATCGTAGCCATGGCAGTTGGGGTGCCACGACGGATGCTTACATTATGTTTCTCGATGGAAAGGCGTACGATACGTTTCAGATGAACAAAGAAGAGCGTGCCCTTTACGAGGAGCGCGAAAAAGCAAAGAAAGAGGAAACAAAGAAAAAGACCGAAACGAAAGAAAAAAGCAAAAAAGAACGGAAGAGCGATAAAAAGAAAGAAAACAAAGACACCACTCTTGTAACGCCTGAACTTCAGTTCGATTTTGAGAACAGGAAAGACCGCATCGAGCGTCTTACGGGAAACTCGTCGTTCTTAGGCGATTGTTATTTATCGAAAAACGGGCGAAAACTGTACTATCAGGCTTCTTTTGAAGCAGGAGGCGACTTATGGGTGCACGACCTCGACGACCAGTCCACGCGCATTCTGATCAAGAACTTCAACGGTGGAAATATGATTCCCGACAAAAGTGGTGACTATGTATATGTGGGCGGAGGTAGTTTGCGCAAAGTGCGACTTTCCGATGGAAACATCACCTATCTTTCTTTCCGTGCAGAAACCACGTACAACCCAGAGCGTGAACGCACGTACATTTACGACCATATCACGCAATTGATAAAAAATAAATTTTACACCCAAGATTTGGACGGGGTAGATTGGGAAGGATATACCAAGGCGTACAAACGCTTCCTGCCTCAAATCGCCAACAATTACGACTTCCGCGACCTCTTGTCCGAACTCTTAGGCGAACTCAATGCCTCGCATACAGGAGCACGCTATGGCGGTACGTCAGCACCCGAAACCACCGCATCGCTCGGCGTGTTTGTGGACGAGTCGTACCAAGGCGATGGCTTGCGCATCCAGGAAATCCTCGAGCAAAGTCCGTTGTCTTCTGCCGATTCCAAAGTGAAACCTTCGTATATCATCACCAAGATTGATGGGCAACCCATTTTGAAAGATGCCGATTATTATCCCCTGCTTGCCGACAAAGAGGGCGAGCGCGTCGTACTAACGGTGACCGATGAAAATGGGAAGCACGCGTTTGAGCAAGAGATGAAACCCATCTCCTCCGCCACCGAGCGCGCCCTACGCTATAACCGATGGGTGAAGAAACGCCAACAACTGACGGAAAGCTACTCCAAAGGACAAGTGGGCTATGTGCATGTCAAAGGTATGGACAGCGAAAGTTTCCGTAAAGTGTATTCTGATTTGCTTGGGCTTTACCGCAACAAGAAAGCCATCGTGATCGACACACGTCACAATGGCGGCGGCTGGCTGCACAACGACCTCGCCATCTTGTTGAGTGGCAAACTCTTCCAAACCTATGAGCCCCGCGGGCAATACATCGGGAGCGACCCGTACAGTCGTTGGTACAAGCCCTCTGCCGTACTGGTGTGCGAGGACAACTATTCCAACGCCAATGGCTTCCCCTTTATGTACCAATACTTAGGCATTGGGAAATTGATAGGCGCGCCCATGGCGGGTACCATGACCGCTGTATGGTGGGAAGGACAAGTAGACGGTTCGCTCGTGTTTGGTGTGCCGCAGGTAGGCATCAAGGACACCAAAGGACATTATCTCGAAAATCAAGACTTGAACCCAGACATAAAGGTCTATATAACCCCCGAAGAACAGCTGCGTGGCGAAGATATGCAACTAAAGCGCGCCATTGATGACCTACTTCAATAAGACACCCTATTTTATCTACGTATAAATTGAAAGTTATAATGAAACGCTTAGAGAACGTCACCATGCTCGACCGCTGGCAAGAAATTATCATCTTGTTCGCAGTGTCTCTTATCACATTAGTGGTGAACAACGGGGTGTTGCCCGCCGACATCATGGAGTCGCGCAATCTGGTCACCGCCCAAGAAATGGTAGAAACAGGAAATTACCTTGTGCCAACCATGAATGGCACGTTGCGACTTGAGAAGCCACCGCTTCCCACGTGGGCCGCAGCCGTCGTGGAACAAATAGCACCAGGATCGCTGACTTCACAACGCTGTTTATCCGCTCTTTTAGCGTTTTTGATGACAGTCTTTGTCTACCTCATTGTGAACGAGCTTACCCATCGGCATCGACAAGCCTTTTTTTCCGCGCTCGTGCTCATCACCACCTATAGTTTTATTTTTATGGCGCGCAATGCCACGTGGGACATTTGGTGTCATAGTTTGATGGCTGGCGGCATCTATTACTACATTCGAGCCATGCAACGACACGGTGCGCAATACCAGAACCTTTGTGTTGCGGGCGTGTTCTTCGGACTGTCGTTTCTCGCCAAAGGACCTGTTTCATTCTATGCGTTGCTACTGCCATTCTTGCTCAGCTATCATTTCACGGTACGTCCATTGCTCCGCCACAAGGCGGGGGCGCTCTGCATCATGCTGTTGCTCACCCTCGTTGTAGGCGGATGGTGGTATGGCGCTCTTTATTTGTTCGAACAAGACAAGTTGATGCAAGTGGCGCATCAAGAAAGTTCCGCGTGGGCAGATCACAGTGTGCGCCCTTGGTATTACTATAAATTCTTTTTTGCCGAAGCGGGCATCTGGGCGTTGCTCTGGCTCACCGCCATCGGGTATGCCTTGTTTGCCAAGCGGATGCGCCATGATGTGCCCACACAATTTGGACTTTGGTGGACTCTCTTCGCGTTGGTACTCTTAAGCCTTGTGCCCGAAAAGAAAACACGCTATTTACTGCCCATGATGCTGCCCTGTGCGCTCAACATTGGGTCCTATCTGTACTATCTCGTTTTGAACCGCACCGATCGCTTGCGCGACCGTCGACTGTTTCGCCTCAATCTGTGGGTCATCCTTTTATTGCTGTTGGCCTTGCCCGTAGGCGTGTATTTCGTGGAACAGCAAAGTGGGAATCTTCGGCTGTCACTGGTCATCATCATTGCAGCTTCGTGCGTGTTTGGTGCCGTCTCCCTGCTACAGAGTATGCGCGGACGGAGATTGCCCATCGAACGAGTGCTCGGCGTGATCGTATTGATGATGGTGGTGGTCACGGGACTTTGTCTGCACACCTTTGCCAAGACCTTTGTCAACGGATCACATCACAATATCTCGGCACTGCGCACCGAACCACGTGTTGCGCACCTGCCGTTCTGCTCACCCGTCACCGATGAACTGCGCATCGAAACGGTGTATGCCGCGGGGCGACGCATCTTTCCACTTAATTGTGCCGACTCGACTTCCGTAGCCCACCGCGTGCCATGTGTCGTCATCAGTACGCAACCTCTCAACGCCTTGCCCGCGCTGCGCTTCTTCCCGTGCGTTCAACTCGGTCGCTACGACAACAATTGGCGCAAAAAAGAAAGTAAATCCTACAATCCAGCACTCGTCAAAACAGTTTGGATCGTCTATCCTCCTCAATTATAAGTATCAATCCGCCTGCTGTTCAACAACCAAAGGCAGCAGGCATAATCACAACAAACTAAAAAGTATGGGACTATTCAACGTTTTTATCAAGAAAGACAACAAGATTCTTTCGCTACTCAACCAAATGTCGGCAAAGTTGACAGAAGGCGCTGAGGAGTTAGTCGCTTTTATGAGTTCTCCACCTACGGGAACCCTGCGAACCGAATACAATATCAAAATTAAAGAAATCGAATCGCAAGGTGATGACCTGTACGATGCCATCTTTCAGGAACTAAACTCTACCTTTATCACACCTTTCGATCGCGAGGATATTCAAGAGTTAGCAGCGAAGATGGACGATGTGCTCGACTTTATTCATGGTGTTGCCAAACGAACCGTGATGTACAATGTGCGCGAAATACCAGCCGAGTTCAAAATGCTGTCTACGATTATTCACGAACAATGTGTCACGCTGCAAACCTCCATGGGCTTCTTGGGAAAAGTAGCAAAGAAACCCGAATTTGTGATCGCCGCATGTCGTAAAATTCACGAATTAGAAACCACCGCCGATGGCTTGTATGCCGACTTTGTAACGATGCTATTTGCCGAATGCAAAGACCCCATCGAACTCATCAAACTCAATGGCGTGGTGCAATACCTAGAGGACACCACCGATCGCAGCGACGATGTGGCAGATGTGATCCGAACAATTATTGTCAAATATAACTAATCCGAAAAGAACCCCCTTATGACCCTCTTAATTGTTATCATAATTCTGGCGATTCTCTTTGACTACATCAATGGGTTCCACGATGCGGCAAACTCCATTGCGACCATTGTTACAACCAAGGTTCTCACTCCTTTTTTAGCAGTTGTGTGGGCGGCGTTTTTTAATTTCGTCGCTTTCTTTATTGCTAAATTTGTGATTGGTGAATTTGGCATTGCCAACACGGTTGCCAAAACCGTGTTGCCCGAGTGCATCACGCTTCCCATTATCTTATCGGGATTGATCGCTGCCATTTTGTGGAATTTACTAACGTGGCGTTTAGGCATCCCCTCCTCGTCCTCCCACACCCTGATTGGCGGTTTTGCGGGCGCAGCAATTGCGGCGGCAGGTTTTGCGTCCATTCACGTAGGGGTCATCCTAATGATAGCCGCCTTTATTCTCGTGGCTCCGCTGATGGGTATGTTCATCTCTTCGCTGCTCACGATGGCGGTGCTCTACATTGCTCGGAACGCCCATCCTCACAAGGCAGAGCGCTGGTTTCGCCGTCTCCAACTCGTTTCCTCTGGGCTCTTCAGTATCGGTCACGGTATGAACGATTCTCAAAAAGTGATGGGCATCATTGCTGCCGCGTTGTATGCGCAAGGGCTAATCCCCGACATCACGCAAATTCCAAATTGGGTACCACTGACTTGTTTCTCCGCCATTGCCTTGGGCACCATGTCGGGCGGTTGGCGCATTGTGAAAACCATGGGCGGCCGCATCACGAAGGTCTCCCCGCTCGAGGGTGTCGTAGCCGAAACGTCGGGTGCCATCACGCTTTTTATAACAGAAATCTTAAAAATACCCGTTAGTACAACCCACACCATCACAGGTTCTATCATTGGCGTAGGCGCAATCAAGCGGCTATCTGCGGTGCGCTGGGGTGTCACCATCGACCTCGTTTGGGCATGGGTCTTGACCATCCCCGTTAGTGGCGTATTAGCCGCTGCCGTTTATTATGTGGTAAGTCAATTTTTATAACCGAAAAGGACGAAGTGCCGCCTACGTGCTGCCTACTTTCCATATGGAAATGTAGGCAGCACGTTTTTTTTAAGTATCGTTCTCGAATAGTATCCATCAAGGCAAGAAATATAAGAAGGATGACACCACTGGATTGCTTCGGGCAAAAGCCCTCGCAATGACGGAACACAAAAAACAGCATAAATCCGAACGAACAGTATGACTCCTAACGAGACGCACTCCCCTCCTGCCCGTCATTGCGAGCCGAAGGCGAAGCAATCCAGAACACAACACGATGCCACGAGGAGGAGCCGTATCTATCAAGGACAAGAAACAAAAAAAGGATGGACACACCGCTGGATTGCTTCGGGAAAGCCCTCGCAA
>JAVVVP010000071.1:0-10665 GCA_036652575.1 Bacteroidaceae bacterium | reverse complement strand
CCTCGTGTCATCGTGTTGTGTTCTGGATTGCTTCGCCTTCGCTCGCAATGACGGGAAGGAGGGGAGCGCGTAGCTCCTTAAAATCAAAATCGTTACTCATCATTAAAAAAACTGCGTTATAAAAATAAGCTTTATTTTTTAGTTGACACAGTTTAAATAGCAGCTTTTCAGCACCTGCCATTCATCGCGTTGCGTGTAAAAAATTGACTCCAAAAAAAGAGGTTCTGTCACACCTTATTCCATTCGGAAGAAAGGGCGCAGAGACCCCGGACAAAAGCACTTTTGAGGAAAGTTCCACAGACGCTTCGTCCCATAAGGCCTCCTCGATAAAACGCTGCAAAAGGGTCGCACCACCCTCTACCAATAAAGACTGCACCCCACGACGATAGAGCTCTGCCATGAACGGAGCCAAGGAGTCGCCCGCAGTAGGGGGTGTAAAGACCTCTAACTGTTTTACCTCTTCGGGAAAGCCTTTCTTGCCCACAAGCAGTGTAGGAATAGATCCATCGAACAATCGCAAGTTTCGTGGTAAGACACCGTGACGATCCAACACCACACGCAACGGAGAGGCACCACTCCAATGACGAACCGTCAACGAGGGATTGTCTAAGAGGGCGGTTCGCGTGCCAACAAGAATGGCTTGATGCTCTGCACGCAAACGATGTACACGCATCGTTGTATGCGAAGTAGAAAGCAATGCAGGAGAGCCCGCCGTGCGAACGTGGTCGATAAAACCATCGGCAGACTGTGCCCATTTCAAGGTGATAAACGGACGGTGAACAGCATGAAACGTAAAGAAAGACCGATTGAGGGCTACGCATTCGGCTTCGCAGATTCCTACCTCTACCGCAATCCCTGCATCACGAAGCATTTGAATTCCCCGTCCCTGTACCTTCGCAAAAGGATCGACACACCCTACTACCACACGCGGTATGCCCGAACGAATAATGAGTTCGGCACAAGGAGGCGTTTTGCCATAATGCGCACAAGGTTCGAGACTTACGTAGAGTGTACTACGTGTTAGTAACGCACGATGCGTTACCGCTGCAAGGGCGTTGACTTCTGCATGCGCAAAGCCATAGCGCGCATGATACCCTTCTCCCAGAATGTGTTCGTCGCACACCACCACTGCCCCAACCATTGGGTTGGGGGGAGCTGTGGTTTTCCCGTTTTTTGCTAATTGAATGCAACGGTGCATCCATATTTCGTGTTCAATCATCCTCTAAACTAAAAATAATACGTAATTTTGCAGACCTATCAACCCTTTATATGCAACCCCTAAAGATACTACACTCCATCGCCGAGACACTCTCCACCGTCTATCCTCCGAACGAGGCAAAAGCCATTGCCCGCATCGTGGTAGAGGATTACTTAGAGATTTCGATGCTCGATCTATATGCCGGCAAAGTTAATCAAATTTGTGGAGAGAAGCAGCAGGAATTACACAAGATGTTGGAACGGTTGCGAAAGAAAGAACCTGTGCAATACGTTGTGGGAAAGGCCTTGTTTATGGGATATGCGTTTGACGTGACCCCAGCCGTGCTGATACCACGTCCTGAAACGGAAGAACTCGTGAACTGGGTGACTTCTGATGTACAGCAAAACGATGCGAAAGAACCCGTGCGGCTCGTAGATATAGGAACGGGAAGTGGCTGCATTGCGATTCTACTCGCCAAACGTCTTCGTCAGGCAAACGTAACAGGTTGGGACTTATCGGATGCTGCCCTTTCGGTGGCAAAAGCAAATGCAAAACGCCTGAAGGTTGACGTCGCATTTGAACAGCGTGATGTGTTACAACCCGTTCCCGAACTCCCGCTAAAATACAACGTGATCGTAAGCAATCCACCCTATATTTGTCAATGTGAGCGCCAAAGCATGGAGCGCAACGTAACAGACTACGAACCCTCGCTCGCCCTCTTTGTGGCAGATGACGACCCTCTTGTGTTTTATCGCGCCATTGCACAATTAGGACAAAAAGCCCTTGCGCCCAATGGAACGATCTATTTTGAAATAAACGAACGGTTCGGAAACGAAACGGCAGCCCTCTTAAAACAGGAAGGCTATCACGCGATAGAATTGCGCAAAGACTCCTTTGGCCGTCATCGGATGCTAAAAGCCATCATATGAAAAAAGAACAATCCGAACAAGAGGCGTATGCGTGGGCCGCTAGTAGATGTGCCACGACAGAGTATTGCGAAGCAGACCTCGAGCAAAAGCTTCTCAACAAGGGGCTGACCCTCGCAATGGCTCATCGGGTCATAGAGCAACTCGTAAAAGAGAATTTTATAAACGAAGCACGATATTGCCGCGCTTTTACAAACGACAAAATAAGGTATGCTCATTGGGGACGACTCAAAATAAAGCAAGCCTTCTGTCTGAAAGGAGCCAACCCTCGTTGCTATGAAGCCGCGCTACAGGAAATAGACGAGGAGGAATACACCTCTCTGCTCCACTCCGTTCTCCTTTCTAAAATGCGCACAATCAAAGCGGCGAACCATTACGAACGACGAGGAAAACTCATTCGCTTTGCCCTGGGGAGAGGTTTCGAAATGGATTTTGTGATAAAAGAAGTAGACCATCTTGTAACGTCCTATGAGGAAGAAGATTAAACAGTGGAAAAAGGCATTTATGTCCTGGTGGACTTCGGCAAGCGACCTCCTGTTTCCACGCGTATGTAGCATCTGCGGAACACGATTGATTGGGTGTGAAAAGCATCTCTGTGCCGCTTGCACGTTGTCGTTGCCTTATACCTCTTTTAAAGGAGTAGCCGGGAACCCCATAGAACGTATGTTTTGGGGAAAATTACCTTTGGTACACGCTTCCGCTTACCTTTATTATCACGTAGGGGCTTCTTCGCGAAACATTTTATTCGATTTAAAATACAACAATCGTCCAGCGGTAGGTTATGCGATGGGGCAAGCCATGGCCATCGAACTAAAGCAGACACACTTTTTTGACGGAATAGACGTGATTCTTCCCATCCCCCTTGCCAAAAGCCGTTTGAGGCATCGTGGATACAATCAAGACGACTGGATTGCAAACGGAATTGCGAGCATAACGGGCATAAAAGTAGAACGAAACGCGGTGATACGAACCAAATCGAATCAAACACAAACGCATCTAACGCATTTAGAACGAATGGAAAACGTAGAGGGCATCTTCGAAGTGAAACAGCCCGCATCCTTAAGCGGAAAACACATTTTGCTTCTTGACGATGTGGTCACCACGGGCTCTACCTTGGCATCGTGTGGCAAAGAAATCGCAAAGCTAGAAGGAGTACGCATCAGTGTGTTGGCTTTGGCGGCATCGGTGCACGTAGGAAGAAAAATAATGTAGTGAATTTACCATAATGGTTAAATATAAACCGTTACGCTTCCTAAATCAAGAAAAAATACTTATTTTTGCAGAAGATGAAACGCACACCGTTAAAAAGAGTTTTACGTATATCAGGAATAATCGTCGCAACGCCGATCGTACTTTTCTTGGTACTCGCCTCTCTGCTCTATATTCCCGCCCTACAACAGTGGGCGGTAGAGAAAGTGACCCATCGTTTATCGGAAAGTACAGGAATGCGTATCCAAATAGGAACGGTCAGGTTGGCCTTCCCGCTAGACTTGGCACTGCTGGAGATGAAAGCCTTGGAGGGAAAAGATACGCTCTTGGATGCTAGCGCTTTGCGCTTGAACGTAGCTTTGTTGCCGTTGCTTCATCAGCAGATAGAAGTGGACGGTGCAGAACTGTTTCATGCGAAAGTGAACACAAAAGAGCTCCTCTCTGACATCCAGATACGAGGAGAAGTGGGGCACCTTCATCTCACCTCGCACGGGGTTTCGCTAGCGGACGAAAGCGTGTGTGTGAATCGGTTCCTCTTAGAAAAAGCCAACCTTTCCGTGGCACTAAGTGATACGGCAAAGCAAGATACCTCGACCACCAAAACGAAATGGAAAATAAACGTAAAGCGTGCCAAAATCCTTCAGTCTAAAATACACCTAAGTATGCCTGGAGACCGTATGCGCATCGGAGCAGACATTGGTGCACTTGCTTTAAAAGGTGGCCTCGTAGACTTGGGTCCCGCTGCGTATGCCGTAAAAAAGCTCACGCTTTCGAAGAGTAGTTTCACCTATGATCTACCGTACGAAAAACGAGTGAAAGGATTGGATGTGAACCATCTTTCGGCGGATGGCTTGCGTTTGGACCTTCGCGATTTTAGTTATCGTGGAGGAACTTTAGCGCTCCACCTTCAAGACGTTGCCCTGAACGAGAAATGTGGGCTCTCCATAAAAGGGTTAAAGGGAGAACTGCAACTCGACACAACGGCCCTCTCGTTACCCGCTTTTCAACTGCATACCCCTACCTCGCACCTTTATGCCACGGCAAAAATACCCTGGCGCGCACTCAAAAAAGGACAAGGCGGACAACTCCAACTAGACGTGGATGGTGCCATCAGCAAACGGGACATCCTTGTTTTCGCAGGAGCGCAACGGGCTTCTCTAAATGACCTTTATCCGAATCAAACGTTACAGTTACGAGCTACCATCGCAGGTAATCGGAATCACATCGAACTACGCAAGGCCGAACTTCGGATGCCCCATACCTTTCGCCTCTCTGCCAAAGGAACTCTGCTCCATCCGTTTGAAGCCTCGCGTCGTAGCGGACAAATCCGCTACGACCTCGCCACCCAAAACTTAGCTTTTGTGAAGGAACTCACAAGCGGGGCAGTCCATCTCCCGAATAACATCCAACTCAAAGGCGGAATCCACTTTGCACCGAACACCTACGGTCTCACCGTAAAAGGACAGATCGAAAAAGGAAAACTAGACGCTACGGCTCACTATAATGTAGCGAGCCACGTTTATGCGTTCACACTGAAAGCGCTCCAGTTTCCCGTAGGTACTCTGCTGCCAGGCAAGGACCTGTCCGACTTCACGGGGAGCGCAGAGGTTCGTGGACGTGGGTTTCAAGTCCTTTCGAAAGCCTCCCACCTGCAAGGAAACGTAAAAATAAAATCGTTTCAGTACGGCAAGATCGATTTGGACAGCATCGAACTTTCTGCAAATATAAAAGGCGGGGCAGGGCATCTGCACTTCTCGATGACCAACGACCTCCTCTCTGGATTAGGCACCATCGCCCTACAACCGCGAGGGAAAATGATTGAAGCCAAGCTTTCTACCGAACTAAAAAAGCTGAATATCCAACGATTGACCAATGGGGCCGATCCGATACAATTAGCCTTTTGTTTCAACGCACAAGGTTATCTGCACGAAAGTGGCAGGAAATTCGGGATAGAAGGAGGCCTTACGGCGATAAACATCGTGACACCGAAAAAGAGATACCCCACAAAAGACCTGCTGCTAAAGTTCGAGATGAGCCCCGATAGTACCCATGCACAAATGCAAGCAGGCGACTTAACCTTGCGCTTTGAATGCCGTAGTAACCTCGAGAAACTCTCTACGCAAATCGATCGTTTCGTGAAAGAAGTGACCCTCTTGCGCCAGCAACGCCGTATTGATCCGAAACGGCTTCGCCAATACATTCCACAAACTCGCATCTTTCTATCTTCGGGCAAAGACAACCCTATTTGCAATATTCTCCGTTTCAAAGGCTACTCTTACGACCGTATGCTTGTAGACCTCACGAGCAGTCCCCAAAAGGGCTTCAATGGCGAGATGCTTGTTCATCGACTGAACACAGGTTCTTTAAGTCTCGATACCACCCGCCTCCAGCTCTATCACGATTCCACTGGGCTACAACTGATTGCGCATATCAAGAACAAAGAAAAAGATAATCCTTATCTATTTACCACCCGCATCAAAGCCTATACGTTTGATCAAGGATTTGGACTCGAAGCGGTCTTTAAAGATAAAGACAATCGCGAAGGTGTCAACCTGGGACTGCGCGCCAATATGGTAAACAAGGGGGTCCACATCAGCGTGTATCCCAAGCACCCGATTTTAGCCTTTCGACGTTTCGAAGTGAATGACAGCAACTATATCTTTTTAGGAAAGGACAAACGTATCGATGCCAATATAGATTTGCTTGCCGATGACGGTACACGCCTTAAGATTTTCTCGGTAGAAGCCGATAGTGCACAAGACCTGTCCATTGGTGTCCATCGTCTGAATTTAAAAGAACTCAGTTCGGCACTTCCTTTTTTTCCACAGATTGGAGGTTGGCTCAATGGGGAGGTACACATGATCCGAAAGAACGGAAACCTCACGTTTACCAGTTCGTTAAAAGCCAACCAAATGACTTATGAGCACGGACATTTGGGAAATCTAGGAATGGAAGCAATCTATTTGCCAAAGAATAAAACGGAGCATTTCGTAAAAGCCACGCTGCAAAGAGATCAAAAGGAAATCTTGCTGCTTGACGGAATTTACAACGATGTTGGCGCGGGAAAAATCAATGCGACCTGTAATCTAAAACGCTTTCCACTCTCGATGATCAACGGATTCATTCCCGATGGCGTAATTTCCATGGCAGGTTATGGAGATGGCATTCTGACTCTTAACGGCAGTACCACCGCGCCCATCATTAGTGGCGACCTCTTGCCCGACTCGGCTTATTTAGTGTCCAAAGCCTATGGATTAAATCTGAAAATGGAGAAAAAGAACCTCTCCATCCTCAACAATCATTTGCGCTTCGATGATTTTGCTTTTTATTCAACAGGAACAGAACCCCTCCTGATCCAGGGCGCCATCGACTTTAAGGAGGTAGATAACGTAACGTTAGATCTCAAGATGAATGCCAACAACTTTGAGTTGATCAATGCGAAACGCACCGCTCAATCGCTCGTATATGGGAACGTGCATACAAACTTTGAGGGCAGTCTGCGCGGCAATACCCGCTTACTGACCATGCGTGGAAACTTAAACATCCTCAACCGCACCAACGTTTCTTATATTCTAAAGGATAGTCCGCTGTCTGTGGAAGATCGACTCGGAGACCTCGTGAAATTCGTTAGTTTTAGGGATACCACCACCACCGTTTCGCCCACTTCAACGCCCTTAGGCTTAAATATGCTGCTGTCTATCAATGTTAGCGATGCTGCTCGAGCACACTGCGATTTGAGTAGTGACGGACAAAGTTATATCGACCTCGAGGGCGGAGGCCAGCTCACCATGAAGTATACGCCACAAGGCGAAATGAGTTTAACAGGACGCTACACCGTCAACTCGGGCGAAATGAAATATGCTTTGCCTGTGATTCCGCTCAAAACCTTTACGCTGACCAATGGTAGCTCCATTAGTTTTACAGGAGATGCCCTGAACCCCGTGCTCAATATTTCTGCAAAAGAGCGTATTAAAGCCTCCGTGAGCGAAGACGGAAACGCACGCAATGTGGCCTTTGATGTGGGAGTAGAACTTACAAAGCCCCTCGATCAAATGGGACTAGAATTTACCATCGAAGCACCAGAGGACCTCACGGTCCAGAATCAATTGGCTGCCATGTCGCGGGAACAACGCGCCAAACTGTCGGTCAGTATGCTCGCTACCGGTATGTATCTGGCAGAGAACAACAACACGGCCTTTAATGCCAACAATGCGCTCAATTCCTTCCTGCAAAGTGAAATACAAAACATTGCTGGAAATGCACTCAAGACCATTGATTTAAGCGTCGGCGTAGAGGATGGAACCAGTGCCGATGGCTCTTCGCGAACCGATTATTCTTTCCGCTTTGCCAAACGATTTTGGGGCAATCGTGTGAGCGTTATTATTGGTGGAAAAGTGTCTGCGGGAGGCAGTAGCACCGACAATCAGGCAGAAAGTTTTATCGATAATGTTTCGCTTGAATATCGATTAGATAAGAGCTCGTCCCGTTACGTCAAAGTGTTCTACGACCGCAATTCGCAAGACCCTTTAGAAGGGCAAATCGTAACCACTGGAGCTGGTTTAGTGCTTCGTAAAAAAACCAACAACTTAGGGGAACTGTTCATTTTCCGGAAGAGTAAAGACCATAAGAAGCTTAAAAAAGAGAGAAAATGAAAGGAATGAAGAAACTTATATCGCTCGGTGTTGTGCTCCTTTTTCTTTCGGGCTGTTCTACCACAAAGCATCTGCCCGAAGAGGAAGTTCTTTATACAGGAATCAAGAGCATCCATTATACCGATCCTTTAAAAAAGAAAAAGAGTCGGAAGAAAGCAACGGGTGTCATCACTTCTATCGCCGAGGCCGTAAAGGTGGTGGACGAAGCTTTCACAACATCAAAAGGAAAACCTCAGAAAGGCGCAAAAGAAGCGACGAAAGAGGAACTTCAAGCGGAAAGAGAAGCACAAAAAGCCGATCGCGAAGCCTTTGAACTGGCTCGCACAGAAGTGGATGCCGTCTTGGCTTGTCCACCCAACGGCTCTTTGTTTGGAAGCTCCTCTCTTCGTACGCCACTTCCCTTTGGACTCTGGTTTTATAATGGACTTGTAGGCAAAAAAGGGGTGGTAAAAAAATGGTTCTTTAAGACCTTTTCCACGAACCCCATTCTCATCAGTTCCGTAAACCCTCAGACGCGTGCTAAAGTGGCGACCAACACGCTTCATAATTATGGATACTTTCATGGGACCGTCGGCGCAGAGGTGTTGCCGAGCCGCAACCCGCGTAAAGCAAAAGTGGCGTATTCGGTCAAGACGAATGCCCTTTATCGTTTAGACTCCATCGCCTATCTCCACTTTCCGAAGCGGGCCGACAGCCTTTTATCCGCCTCCAAGAAAAGTAGTCTTTTGCACAAGGGCGATGCCTTTAGTGTTTTGAATCTTAGTGATGAGCAAAAACGAATCGAAACGCTCTTTCGCAACAACGGCTTCTATTATTATTCAAGTGCATATACCACCTATCGTGCCGATACCACGATGATACCTTGCAAAGTGCAATTGCAAGTGTTGCCCATTGCCAATCTCCCCGATCAGGTAAAGCGTCAATGGTACATAGGGAAGACCTATATCACGATACAGAAGGAGCCGAACGAGTTGCTTACCGACTCCATCGAAACGCGCTATGTAAAGTATTCTTTTTCGGGTAAAAAGATACCGTTACAACGAGGTGTGTGGTGGCGAAACCTTCATCTTCGTCACGGGAATTTATATCGTCAGGAAGATCAGAAACTAACCATCGAAAAACTAACCTCGCTCAATCTGTTTAGTCAAATAGACCTTAATTATGTTCCTCGTGACACGTCGGCACTTTGTGATACGCTCGATGTGTATATCAACTCCATTCTTGACAAACGCTATGATGGAGACTTTGAAACGAATGTAACGCAAAAGAGCAATGATTTGCTAGGTCCTGGATTGTCGTTTGGGCTAACGCGCCGTAATGCCTTTCGGGGTGGTGAGAAAATAAATTTCAAAGTGTATGGCTCTTACGAGTGGCAAACCAAGAACAAGGACCATAATTCCATGCTCAACTCCTACGAAGTGGGGACCGCCCTTTCGTTCGACTTCCCCCGCTTTGTTCTTCCTGGCTTTAGCCGACGTTTGTTTCGCTTTCCCGCTTCTACCACGTTTTCCTTGGAGTCCAATTGGATCAACCGAGCAAGCTTTTTTAATATGGTGTCCTTTGGACTCGGTTGGACGTATAAATGGAATAAGAACAGTACCTCTAAAAATGAATTTACACCTTTTGGACTCACCTTCGATCGATTGCTGAGTAGCACCTCCGAGTTTCAAGAAATTATGAACAACAATCCCGCTCTTTACATCAGTATGCGCGATCAGTTTGTTCCGTCTATGCACTACACCTATACCTTTTCATCGCCCAAACGTAGGCGCAATCCTATTTGGTGGCAAACCAGCATTAAGGAAGCAGGAAATCTTACGGCGGCCCTTTATTCTCTTTCGGGCAAAAAGTTTAGCGAAAAGAACAAGACGATGTTTCATAACCCGTTTGCCCAATTTCTCAAAATCACCACCGAACTACATACGACCTTTAAAATCTCCAATGAGATCCGATTGGCAACACGTCTGATGGGAGGCTTGATTTACAGTTATGGCAACTCCAATGTTGCACCTTACAACGAACAGTTTTATGTAGGAGGCGCGAACAGTGTACGTGGGTTTACCATACGCAATATAGGTCCAGGACGCTTTCACACGGATCAGTCAAAATATTCTTATATGGACCAAACAGGCGACCTGAAACTCGAAGCGAATGCAGAACTCCGTTTCCCGATTTTTGGCAGTTTGCGTGGTGCGGTCTTCGTGGATGCGGGTAACGTGTGGCTCCTACGCAAAGATGAGCAACGTCCGAATGGACAATTCAAACTTTCCACCTTTGCCGAGAGCATCGCACTGAGTACCGGTGCAGGACTTCGTTACGATCTAGATTTCTTAGTCTTACGTTTAGACCTCGGCATCGCACTTCACGATCCCTCGAACACAGAAAAGAGCGGTTACTATAACATTTCAAGTTTCACAGAGGGCATGTCGCTTCACTTTGCCATCGGCTATCCGTTCTGAGGATGAGAACGATACACGATCTTTCTTTTCCTCACAGATGATGCACTTCGTATCGAAAGAATAGTGTAACTTTGTCGGAAACATAATTTTTTTGTGATATGAAGAAAGCACATGCAGTCCTTCTCCTTGCCATCGCTGGTTGCTTTGGCGGAGATTCTACGTTGAAAGCGGCAGTAGCCAATGCTCAAAATGCTGAAACAACGTCGCGTGAAAAAATCATT
>JAVVVP010000070.1:0-11018 GCA_036652575.1 Bacteroidaceae bacterium | reverse complement strand
CGTGATGGCGGTGGATACCGCTCTCGTACCGAAGGCAGTCGTGATGGTGGTGGATACCGCTCTCGCACCGAAGGCAGCCGTGATGGCGGTGGATTCCGTCCTCGCACCGATGGTTACGACCCCAATGCAAAATATAGTGCAAAGAAACGATATGAATATAAGGAAGCAAATGTAGACCCGAATGCGCCCATCCGTCTCAATAAATTTCTTGCAAATGCAGGTGTTTGCTCCCGTCGTGATGCCGATAAGTACATTCAGGCAGGAGTGATAACGGTGAACGGAACTGTGATCACGGAATTAGGTACAAAGATAATGAGAACGGATGCTGTTAAATTTCATGACGATACCATCTCTCCAGAAAAGAAAGTCTATGTCATTTTAAACAAGCCAAAGGATTTCGTTACAACAAGTGATGACCCTCAAAATCGTAAAACAGTGATGGATCTAGTAGGTGATGCTTGCAGTGAACGGATTTATCCTGTAGGGCGCTTAGACCGTAACACAACGGGCGTGCTAATCCTTACAAACGATGGCGATTTAGCTTCTAAATTAACCCATCCAAAGTATCTCAAAAAGAAAATATATCACGTTTACACAGAGAAAAATGTAACGTTACGTGATTTGCAGCAAATAGCAGAAGGGATAGAACTTGAAGACGGCGAAATAAAAGCAGACCGTGTAGAGTATGCAAGTCCTACAGATAAGAAGCAAGTAGGAATTGAAATTCATAGTGGAAAGAATCGGGTTGTTCGTCGTATGTTCGAAAGCCTTGGGCACAAGGTGATCAAGCTTGACCGTGTCTATTTTGCCGGTTTAACGAAGAAAAATTTGAGCCGTGGTGAATGGCGTCATCTCACAGAACAAGAAGTAAATATGCTTCGTATGGGTGCATTTGAATAACAGAAGAAATACAGAAATACAAGAATGGAAATAATTCGTAGAACAAAAGTAATAGACTTATTGGCAAGCTTGACTTATGGCTCGCAGGTAGTTGTAAAAGGTTGGGTTCGCACGCATCGTAGTAGTAAGGCCGTTCACTTTATCGCGATAAATGATGGCTCTACTATAAAAAACATCCAAATTGTTGCTGACTCAGCTACGTTTAACGATGACTTATTTAAAAAAATAACGACAGGTGCTTGCCTTAGTATAAAAGGTGAATTAGTCAAGAGTCTTGGCGAAGGACAAACAACAGAAGTACAAGCTTCGGAAATAGAAGTATTGGGACTTTGTGGTGCTGATTATCCAATGCAAAAGAAAGGGCAAACCATGGAATATATGCGCACACACGCACATTTACGTTTACGTACCAATACGTTTGGAGCGGTATTCCGTATTCGCCATCATATGGCGATGGCCATTCACCGTTACTTTCATGATCATGGTTTCTTTTATTTCCACACACCGCTTATTACGGGTAGTGATTGCGAAGGTGCGGGCCAGATGTTTCAGGTCACCACTAAAAATCTGTATGATTTAAAGAAGGATGAGGATGGAAAGATTCTTTATGATGATGATTTCTTTGGTAAACCTACATCGCTTACGGTATCAGGACAACTGGAAGGAGAACTCGGTGCTACTGCTCTAGGAGCCATCTACACCTTTGGTCCTACGTTCCGTGCCGAAAAATCGAATACGCCTCGCCATTTAGCCGAGTTTTGGATGATTGAACCAGAGGTTGCCTTTGCTGACATTATCGACAATATGGATTTAGCCGAAGACTTTATTAAATATTGTGTGAAATGGGCGTTAGATAATTGTCAAGACGATCTGGAGTTCTTGAATAAGATGGTCGATAAAACCTTGCTTGAACGCTTGAATTTTGTGGTGAACAATGAATTTGTTCGTCTTCAATATACTGAGGGTATTCAACTACTCGAAGAGGCGATAAAGGCAGGCAAGAAATTTGAATTTCCTGTGTATTGGGGCGTTGATTTGGCAAGTGAGCACGAACGCTTTCTTGTGGAAGACCACTTTAAGCGTCCTGTTATTTTAACAGACTATCCAAAGGAAATAAAAGCATTCTATATGAAGATGAATGAAGATGGCAAAACCGTACGTGCTATGGATGTGCTATTTCCACAGATTGGCGAAATCATAGGAGGCTCTGAACGCGAAGCCGATTATGACAAGCTCGTCACTCGTATCAAAGAGATGAATATACCGATGAAGGATATGTGCTGGTATTTGGATACTCGTAAATATGGAACGTGCCCTCATGCTGGATTTGGCCTAGGGTTCGAACGCCTTATCTTGTTCGTAACGGGTATGCAGAATATTCGGGATGTCGTTCCTTTCCCACGTACGCCCAATAGCGCAGAGTTTTAAAAACAGCAGATAGCGCGTCTATCCTTGTAGAGCAAAAAGATCACCGTTGATACGTTTCAACGGTGATCTTTTTTACAAAGTAGGGCGCAGTGTGCAAATAACGTTAAAGGAATAAGATTTCCCCGTCTATTATTAGGAATCAAATAAAAAACCTTGTACCTTTGCACTGTTTTTCATGGTATTAGATTTAAGGTTAGTAAAGATTGGTTGTCGTGAGACAATCAATTTTTTTTTGCTTTAAAAGCAGATACCTCTAGTCCTCCCAAAACGAGTAGGGCATCGCCTTTACTGGAAGCGCGCAATGACGGGATGAT
This sequence comes from Bacteroidaceae bacterium, assembly GCA_036652575.1. Taxonomy (GTDB): domain Bacteria; phylum Bacteroidota; class Bacteroidia; order Bacteroidales; family Bacteroidaceae; genus Alloprevotella. The sequence continues at coordinate 8,376 of JAVVVP010000070.1, read as the reverse complement.
GATCGCTATATTTTAGGTCTTTGTGGCTTTGGTATGAGATACATTTTAGCGTAGGAGAATGAAGAATATAGTCTATTCTAAATAAATGGAATAACCCTTTGAAGGTATATTCATAACCACAGCCCACTTCTCGAAATCCATCTGTAAAATCGCCCATTAGATGCTTGTAGGTATAAGAAGAAGGTAAATCATTAAAATCGCCACAAAGAATAGTGGGATAAGGCGATTTCTTCGCTTCTCTTTTGACAAAGTTTACTTGATTAGCCCGAAGGGTCTGGTTGTGTTGTAAGGATCCCGTTATTTCTTTTGCAATCTCGCTATTCTCCGCTCCGAAGGACTTCCTTTTTGCAATTTGATGGCGACTCGCGTTAAAGTTCGTGGTTTGTAAGTGAACATTAAAGATGCGAATCGTTTTGTGGGGCGTTTGAAGGTCCGTAAACATAACACAGTTATCCGTTCCCTTAAAGGGATAGAAGCCTTGCTTTAGAATGGGATATTTACTGTAAACCGCAATTCTAGCTTTCCCGTTGTGCGTAGGAGCCGAGTGAAACGGATAAAGCCCAAAGAGACGATCGATCGTCTCTTTGGGCAGGAACTTATTCCAATTATATTCTTGAAAACAGATTATATCCACTTGCTCGCGCTTCATAAAGTGGGCGATTTTTTGGGTTGTGTACCCCGTGTAATCCTCGTTGAAGGAATGAATATTATAGGTCGCCACGGTGAGGACGTGCGCCATCGTTTGTTTCTCTTTCGAATAATGGAGTACGGATAGGATGAACTCGAAATTCCACGCGATGGCAACGAGCGGTAGTATACAATAGCATTTTCGCTTCAAAAGCCATAGAACGAATACGAGCATATTCGCGAGGAGTAACCCAGGTAATAGTAGCCCTATCCATGCAAGCGTGGGACTTTCTTTGGGATGAAAGTTGCCTGCATAAGAGCCACAGATGGTGAGGAAGGCAAGCATGATGGACAACACTAGAGAGAGCCCATACGATAATTTTTTTACACCTTGCTTTCCCATCTTTCTTAAGCGCGCGTTGCTTTTTCCCACACTCCGCTACCCCGCTTTTTGCGTAGATAGTTGAAACCACGGATAACATTTATATTCATAAATAAGAAGTAGTAGGGAATGTATAGAAATTTGTTTTTGATCTGTTTCGTTGATAAATAATAGCCCCAAAGCCCGAGAACATAAAAAAGGATTTGAAGCAAAAAGAGTTGGCCATAGAGGGGATTCTCGCTCGTCAGTAGCGTTGCAATATGGAGCGGAAGGAAGAAGAACAAAAGGATGGGGGCCAGCGACCAACGCAATACGCGGTGAGAGATGTATTGAAAGGAAAGGCACCCATAAGCAAAGGGATTCAGCAAACTTTTGAGACGAAGTATGGATTGAAGCCCACCAGCTGAAATACGTACTTTCCGTTTCTCCTCTTCTTTCATATCTGCCGAACCCGATTCTTCTGCATAAGCTTTGTCGCAATATTCTATTTTATATCCTTGCATCGCAATGCGGAGCGATAGAATGAAATCATCGAGTAGGGTGTCGTTCGGCATGGGCTGAAAAAATTCTCGACGAATGGCAAACAATTCGCCTGCGGCACCCACTGCGGTGCAAAGACGTGAGTCTAATTTTTTTAGTAAACTCTCATATTTCCAATATAGTCCTTCGCCACCAGCTGCGGCACCGTCTGTTTCTTTTACAGCGATTCGTTTTTCGCCCGCCACACATCCCACGTTCGGGTTACAAAAGCAACGCGCTATTTCGTAGATGGCCTCTTTGTTGAGCATGGTATTGGCATCTGTGAAGACAACGATAGAAGTGGACAATAAAGGTACGCCGCGATTTAAAGCCGCTGTTTTCCCTTGTCGTAGAGGTTGAAAAAGAACCTTTGCGTCGGGATAGTTTGCGAGCAATTCGTTGGTACGATCGTTGCTCCCATCTGTACACCAAACGAGGTGCAGTTTTTCTTTTGGATAATGCAGAGCATGTATGTTTTCCATCTTCTCGTGTACTATTTTTTCTTCGTTGTATGCTGCCACGAAAAGTGTGACATCTGGTAATTCATCACAAGGATATACTTTTGGCTTTGTGAAGAGCTCCTTGATTTTAACTAAAAAGAAGAGTAAAATGCCGTATCCCAGATAAGTATAGAATAGGATGAACAAGCTGATCCAAAAAATGAGTTCGAGTGTATTCATGGCCTTTGTTTTGGTTTGTTTTACATTGTTTTTTTGAGCTGTCTTGATTTATTTTTTAGGGACAGTCGTAATTTGTCTACAAACATACACAAAATATGGAGTATTTTCAGTATGTTTGTAGGCAAAACTTTGAAATAATTTCATTATGGAGCCTATTTTATGGATGATAGAACTTTTGTTGTTTCTGCTATTTGCTTTGAATGTCGTTTATCTGTTCATTTTTAGCATCGCTTCGCTCTTCCCTTTGCGTCAAGTTCGGGTTATTTCTGCACCTCTCAAAAAAATAGGAATTCTCATTCCTGCTTATCAAGAAGACAGCGTCATTGTAGAGTGCGTAGACGCTTGTGTCGCGCAAGATTATCCAAAGGAGTTGTTCGAGATAGTCGTCATTTCTGATGGGATGAAGGAGGCAACCAACCAAAGCTTGTCTACCAAGTGCGGCGTGAAGGTGATCAACGTGAATTTCGAAAATAGCACAAAGGCGAAAGCACTCAATTTTGCGATGCAACACATCGGTGAGTTTGATGTAGCGGTGGTGTTTGATGCCGACAATACCGTGAAGCCCGACTTCTTGACACAGATAAATGCAGCTTTTTCTGATTCTCGGGTTCGTATTGTTCAATGTCATAGAATGGCAAAGAATTTGAATACCAAGATGGCGTTATTGGATGCGGTCAGTGAAGAAATCAACAATAGCATCTTCCGTAAGGGGCATGCGCGGTTAGGTTTCTCTGGAGCGTTGATAGGGTCTGGTATGGCGTTCTGCTATCCGTTGTTCCGCGAGGTGATGAAAACGGTAGATGCCGTTGGTGGATTTGATCGTGCGCTCGAATTGACGTTCCTTCATAAAGGAGAACGGGTGGAATACCTGCCATACGTGGATGTGCTAGACGAGAAGGTGCAGAATAAAGCCGCTTTTACGAATCAACGTAGGCGCTGGATGTCGGCACAATTCCATTATCTCGGTCGTTTTATTGGCAAGTTTCCCAAAGCGCTTCTTCAGGGAAACTTTGATTTTTGTGACAAGCTGATGCAGCAGATGACCATCCCTCGCGTAATGCTTTTAGGGCTTATCTTTCTGATGGCCTCGGTGCTTTCTTTTGTACATTTTGATTTAGCCATAAAGTGGTGGCTAATCTTCGTTGTGTTGATAGCGGCCCTTTTGATAGCGATTCCTAAACCATTATATCAAAAGCGATTGTTTTTTGCTTTGTTAGAACTGCCACACTCGTTTGGATTGATGTTCTTCAATCTCTTTAGACTGAAAGGGGCTAACAAGCATTTTATTCATACTCCTCATGGAGAAACTAAAGAATGACTACTATGTTTATAGGACGATTTTCCGAGCAATCCGATTTCCCTACCGTCTGCCATCATAATCTGATCGCCGATTGCAAGTTGTCGAAGGTGGAAACGGATCAATTTACACTCTACTTTATGGGCCGCCTATACGGTGCGGAGGCATCCTCTGGTGATCGTACCGCACAAATGGCAGCGCAGCTGTATCGAAGTGAGGGGTTGCAGGGGCTAAAGCAACTGAATGGCTCTTACACCCTTGTTATATACCAGAACGATGGCGCGGTGCATCTTGTGCGCGACCATCATGCCACCCATGCGCAACTCTATTATAATAAGGAGTATTTCTCCTCGGCATTAGATACCTTACTCAAATTGCCAACGATTCAGGCTGAACCCAATTTGGAATCGTTGTCGGTCTTTCTTTCCAAAGGGTATGTTCCTACACCTCATACAGCGATAAACGGGATTTTCAAACTTCCCGCAGGTCGCATTTTGACCGTTCAGAATGAAACGATTTCGGTAGTAGACCAATACGATACGCAGACCGTTCACCCCGCTCCAAAGGAGGATGGAGTGAACCTAGAAAAATATGCAAAAGAGTATCGCCAACTACATCACGAAGCAATCAAAAAGTGTATTCATGGCAGTCAAAATGTAGGCATCTTGTTAAGTGGCGGCTACGATTCGGGCTGCAATTTAGCCGCTTTACGAAATGTTTATGATGGCATCATCAGTAGCTATTCCATCGGTTTTAAAGGCGATTCGTGGACAGAACTCCCCTTAGCGAAGATAATGTCGGAGCAGTTTGGCACCTTGCATCATGAGTACGAAATAGATGGAACAGAACTGAAGGCGTTGCCTCAAATCATCTCACACCTTGGCGACCCATTTGTAGAAGGCGGCTTGATGGTTAATTATTCCGTGATGCGTATGATGGGGGCCGATAAGCCCGATGTCATCTTGGGCGGTGACGGTAGCGATCAATACTTTGGCACCTCTGGACGTGAAATTGCCATCCGTTACTTGTTGTCAAAAAGTGGAACAAAGGGGATTTTCCAAATGATTTATAAGATGCTGAGTCACGAGGTGTTTGATAAAGATGGACTGCCATATCGTATGCGATTCCATCTCGATAAAATCTTAAACCTACTGGAAGGAGATCGTTTTGGCTTCCCCACGTTTAAATTGAATGCACTGATTCAGCCTGATTTGGTAGACGTTTCCACTCCCTTACGCTACAATCTAAAAAGTTTTGACCACTTGTACACCCAGCACGCGCTCGCAAGTGATTTAGAACAAGTCATTCATCAAGTGATTCTCTTTAAAGCTTCGAGAATGGCGGAACTGTTTCATCAGAAAATGGCATTCCCTTATATGGATAACGAGCTGTATGCTTTTCTTCAACGTTTGCCCGTGGAATACAAGTGTGCGGGACATCATGTGCTCGATATCGCGAGGGGTAAGATGACCGCTAAGTTTTTACTGAAATACAGTTATCAAGAACAGTTGCCCCAAGCGATTACAGCGAAAAAGAAGCAAGGCGGTTTTGCACCGATGCCTTTGTTCTTTAAAGACCCTGCGCAGCGTAGTAAATCAAAAGATTTTATACTTCAATCCTCTGTTTGCAACGAATTTTTGAATCGTCGTGAAGTAGAGCGTTTCCTTACTACTTATGACCAAGAGGTCTCCTCGTCTGCTGCGTGGTTCTGGTATCAACAAAACAAAGCAATACAATATTTCAACTTGCTGACGCTTTCTATTTGGTGGGAACATTATATCAAAGGGCATTGTGGCATTACCTTATAACCACCCCCTTCCCGGGCGCGCGAGCCGAAGGTGAAGCAATCCCGTCGACCCCATCCATTTGCCTACGCTCCAGGTGGAAACGCGCGTCCTTCTTCTCCCGCCGCATCGCCCCCTTGTTCAACCGCAACACCTTTTCACAGGACAAGGCATCCACTTCTCTATTTTTTCTTGCGAAGTGAAAGCCCCTCCTCCTGAGGAAGCATGTGTGGGTTACCAATTACAAATATTTCGAATAACCCACCAACAGAGAATCACCATAAGGTAGGCAAGAATATACGGTGTACGGTGTAATGTTGCGTAGAGTTTGGGCTTGCTCGTGTGGTTCAACTCCGCGTAAGTTAAAAGCAAAATAAAAGGAATGGATACCACGCAAAGCGCATTTTGCTTGAAGGCCATGATCCATTCTAAATGGAGTAGACTATGGATTGCTCTTTGTGAGCCACAGCCAGGACAGGTTAGTCCCGTAAGAGAAAGAAAAGGGCATTTGGGAAAGAATCCTTGCGAAGGATCAAAGAAAAAGTAGATTGCAATTAAAGATAGAAAAATCGCAACTCCTAGAAAGAATCCCATTTTCCACCTCTTATATAGCACACACACAAATACTACAGATGATAAAAAGCACGTAAAGCACGGCCACTATCGCAGAGGAAATAAGGCCCCAAAGAGCCCATTTCTTGGCTTGCGCTGAAGCATGACGCGCTTCCTCAAAATTCCCCATAAAAAAGGCACTTTCAACTTTTGTAGCATTGATAATTCCAATAATACCCAGTGGCAGGCAACAGAAGCAAGTGACAAGAATCGATTCCACCAGCCACGTTTTAGGTAGCGATGGAGGAGGAATGGTAGGAGGAGGCATACAGTTAAGTAACTCTTTCAATTCCTCCAATGTATTTGCCTTTACCCATTCGGTAAGCCCCGATCGCCAAACCAAGGTTTCTCCATCTATGTCTTTCATTCGCAGCTCTTCCAATTGGAAGGGACCGCATTTGTTCTCGTTTTTTAGAATATAGTACTCCATCGCATGGTTGTTTCTTTGTAAATAAAATAAAAGCGCTGTGCTCTTTGCAAAGCTAAGCTTTTTTTTCGAGAAATGCAGTTTGTTTCTCGAAAAATGGTATCTCTTATTGAAATTTACGCACCACGCACCACGTCCTAGGCGGGGAAGGGTAGGTAGCACCTCCCTTTTCTTTTCCCTCTGCCTGTTCGAACTCTGTGTTTACGCAGCACCATCGTTCCAACAAAATACAAAGCAGATTCCACCTCCCATGTACGCTTTTCTTTCTTCTTATTTCTTTGATAAATAGAAGGATAAGAACCCCTCTCCAGACCACAGCAAGACTTTATTGAAAAGAAATGTATCGGAAGTGTCCACAAAAATAAAAAAACTTGTTCATATTTTTGTTTTAAACCCATAAAGTCACTATCTTTGCACCGTTCAGATACAACGTGAGCTATTGTGAGCCTCAAAACTCTTAGACAGTGTGGTTACGTCAAGGTCTGTTCCTTATGAAGTAGAACTCTGATAAATTCATATTCTGAAGAATATGGGGAAGGAGAACTCTACCTTTTAATGATAAACGAAGGAAAGAAACGATGGAAACAGACGAGAAAGACAAAACAGACAGCCTGTATGAGCCAAATGGTTCTCTCTTAAACAAAGAGACTTCAAGCCCAACGCTAAAAAGCTCCCCATCTGTAGCAACAAAAGACACATCCGTTTCTTGGCTTGCTATTCAAACCCTTTATTGCAAAGAATTAGACCTCGAAAAATACCTAAAAGAAAAGGGACTTACGCCATTTGTTCCGATGCGATACCAAGACATCGAAACCAAAGAGGGAAAGCACAAACGAATCCTCGTCCCCGCCATTCACAATCTTTTATTTGTAGAAAAAACAGTCTCCGACAAGCAATTCTTAACGTTACTGTCCGACTGCTTTTTACCCCTCATTATCTACAAGAATAAGGAAACCCGTAAATTCTACGAAATACCAGGTTCCCAAATGGTAGAGATTAGAGCTATTTGTGACCCTTCCTACAAGGGCACACTCTTTGTCCCTAACAGCATTGCCGAAGCCCGCATCGGTTCCGAAGTCCGCGTTATTCGAGGCAACTTCAAAGGACTCACCGGTAAGCTGACCCGCTACAAAAAGCGCAGCTATGTTGTGATACAAGTCGCAACCATGGGCGTGTTAATCCACATCCCGAAGTGGTATTGCGAAAAGGTGTAGCACACCCTCGCACCGCCATTTCTCACGAAAAAAAAGAAGAACTGTAAACCCTCATTTTAAACCTCTTTCTTATGACACGGTACACTTCCATCTTCAGCACCACCTCTATCGCTCCATCTTTACAGCGGTACCTTCAATTCTTTTTGGACAACCTGCTATGCCTCCTCCGTTGGCTGCCGTGTCTCACCGCATCCGTGCAACGGTTCGATCGCATCCTCCTCACGCAGCGTCCACTTTTTGTATATCATCTATCTCCTCGCACCATGTCTCTTCGCACGCCTTTTCGTGATCCTTTGTTTTCAAACAACATCGATCCACGTTTTTTTTTGTGCGTCAACCGAAGTGCCGTCAACGAAATTGCTTTTTGAAGCGAGGGAGAATCTTACGTATTTTTCAAAATCAATTTATGCTGTTTGGCACGCTTTAAGAAGCGCTCCAAGCCTATAATTTCGAATGTCAACAACGGGATTTGTCGCTTTTTCTCGGCACCGATCGACCGCTTCGGTGGCACCCAAGAATCGCTTTCATCCCACCCAAGGTCCTCTTTGGTCCCACCCAAGCGCCTTTTGGGTCCCACCCAAGCGTCCCTTTGGTCCCACCCAAGGGTCTCTTTGGTCCCACCGAAGCGCCTTTTGGGTCCCACCCAAGCGCTTACGAAGCCCTAAGTTGTTCCTCCAAGCCCCATACTAGCGGCTTCAAACACGAATATATCGTTCAGTCATCCAATAAGTTAAACCCGAAAGCGAGTCCCTGGATTTTCAAGTCCAATACAAGCAAAAAACACAACGTATTTTGAGGCCTTTTTTTACGCTCAAAAAGAGCTGAAAAATCAGT
>JAVVVP010000069.1:0-11204 GCA_036652575.1 Bacteroidaceae bacterium | reverse complement strand
GTCATTGCGAGGGCTTGCCCGAAGCAATCCAGTGGTGTGTCCATCCTTTTCTTGTGTCTCGTCCTTGATGGATACGGTCCCTCCCCGTCCGAAATCGTAACAAACAGCATATCTTCGGCGGAACAACCTCTCCATACAAAAAAATAATCGTACCTTTGAGGGCAAGATTAGAACAATGGGAATCAATAAATTTCTTCTATTTCTCCATTTGGTTGTTGTGCTGCTTCTTGTAAGTTGCACGAAACCCATTCGAACCCTCTCTATTCAGGTTCGCAATGAAACGAATGTGGATCGAGAGCATGAGTTGGTAGAACTAGATGCCAACTCCATCGCAACGCGCCTACTATTGAGCCCCTCCTCACAGCTCACCCTCCAAACAACCTTGGGAGTTCCAGTGCCTTATCAATTCACGCACAACGGAAAAATCGTGTTCCCTGCCGCGGTAAAAGCCCATAGCAACGTGCGCTACATTCTTGGCGTTATCGCTACTAAAAAGCGTGCCATCGAAAAGCCTCTCGCCCCCCTTATCCAACGCCTTCTTCGCGATTCTACGCTTCGCCAACCCACTCCATGGATTGCCTATACCCTTCTCGACAAAGGTCCGCTACGCTATACGGTAAAGACGGGTTATGTGTCACCGTCCCCTCTGCCCACTCAACTTATCGAAATACGCACCACACAGTTCGACGTAGGCAGCGACGGTCCGCACACTTCGACCCATTACACTTGCGCGCCGCCTTGCCGCGCCACGCCCCACCTCGCGCATCCGCTCAAAGTGGTATGGCTCGAATAAGATAAATACCGTCTTTTGATTTCCATAAAAACCATCAACCTCCTAAAAAAACGAATATGAACACCATGCTAAATTACAAAATGTATGTTCCCACGCACACACTGTTTGGGACAGGTGAATTAAACCATTTACATACACAACCCATGCCAGGACACAAAGCCCTTTTAGTGATCTCGAATGGCAAAGCAACGAAAGCAAACGGCTACTTGTCTCGAACACAAGAACAACTAACGATGGCGGGCGTAGACTTTGTACTCTTCGACCAAATAGAGCCCAATCCGCTCAATTCTACCGTTATGGCAGGAGCTGCGATGGCTCGCGAAAAAGAGTGCGACTTTATTGTAGCCTTGGGAGGTGGCAGTTGTATGGATGCCGCCAAAGCCATAGCCGTAGTTGCGACCAACGAAGGCGATTATTGGGACTATATCCCTTGCGGAACAGGTAAAGGCAAACCCATCGTCAACAACCCATTACCAATCGTTGCCATTACGACCACAGCGGGCACAGGTTCCGAAACCGATTCGGGCTGCGTCATTACCAATGCGGAAACAAACGAGAAAACGGGATTTTTACATCCCTCCCTTTATCCCGTACTTGCCATCGTCGACCCCGAATTGATGCTCACCGTACCCGCAAAGCTCACCGCTTATCAAGGCTTCGATGCCTTATTCCATAGCATCGAAGGATATATTTCCAACGGAGCCAATTTAATGAGCGATATGTATGCGTTAACAGCGATCGAGAACGTGAGCCATTCATTAGCTCGTGCCATCCAAAACGGAAACGATATAGAAGCGCGCACCAAAGTAGCTTTTGCAAACACCCTATCGGGAACTGTTATGTGCGTAGGACTTCTCACCAGCGAGCATTCGTTAGAGCACGCCATGTCGGCTTACCATCAAACGCTACCCCACGGAGCGGGACTTATTATGATCAGCAAAGCCTTCTACACACACTTTATCAACCAACACGTTTGTGATGAGCGCTTCGTACAAATGGCGAAAACCATGGGATTTAAAGAAGCCAAAGAACCGATGGACTTTATTAAAGCCCTCACCCAATTACAAGCCGATTGCGGCGTAGACAACTTAAAGATGTCGGACTATGGTATCACTCCTGATGAATTTGAAAAGTTTGCCATCAATGCCAAAATAACCATGGGCTTTTTGTTCCATTGCGACCGAGAGCCCTTAAGCAACGAGGATTGTATCGCGATCTATGCAGCATCCTACCAATAATGAAACGTATATCGATGAAACGAGTTCATAAAAGATGAAGATAGGAACGATTGATTTAGGCGAACGCCCCGTACTACTTGCACCCATGGAAGATGTTACAGACATTGGGTTCCGAGTGCTCTGTAGACGCATGGGAGCTTCGATGGTTTATTCCGAGTTTGTAGCAGCCGATGCACTGGTACGTATGGTCAACAAAACGCTTCAGAAACTTGCCGTATGCGATGATGAACGCCCCGTAGCCATTCAAGTTTATGGGAAAGACCCCAAAACCGTAGCAGATGCGGCACAGATTATCTACGAGCAAGCTCACCCCGACATCATAGACCTCAATTTCGGTTGTCCCGTCAAGAGAGTGGCAGGCAAAGGAGCTGGAGCAGGAATGCTGCAAAACATTCCACTATTACTAGAGATCACGAAAGCGGTCGTCGAGGCCGTACCCCTTCCCGTCACCGTAAAAACGCGCCTCGGCTGGGACCACGAGCACCGCATCATCGTTGACCTAGCAGAACAAATTCAAGACTGTGGCGCTCAAGCTCTTACGATACACGGCCGAACGCGTGCCCAAATGTATACAGGCGAGGCCGATTGGACGTTAATTAAGGACGTGAAGCAAAACCCACGCATGACCATTCCTATTATAGGAAACGGTGACATTACTTCGGCAGAGCGGGCAAAAGCGTGTTTTGAACAATATGGCGTTGATGCCGTGATGGTTGGGCGTGCCACCTTTGGGCGACCTTGGATATTCAAAGAGATAAGCGATGTGTTGCATGGCATTTCTCCCGATACAGATAAAGTGATCGATACGCCTTACCCTCCGATGACAGCCGACTGGAAACTGGATGTACTCAAAGAGCAAGTGCGCCAAAGTGTGGCGCGAATAGACGAATATCGAGGTATTCTGCATGTACGCCGTCATCTGGCAGCCTCTCCTCTCTTCAAAGGCATACCCAATTTTAGAGAGACACGTATCGCCATGCTCCGGGCAACCACCGTTGAGGAACTGTTCACCATTATCGAAAACGTTCGCATAACGCTTCGCACTCAATAAGGCAAAGAAATCGAACCGAGAAACGGGAAAAAACATTACTGTTGTATTGCGACAGCAAAGATACTAAATTGAAAGCAAGTCACAACCAATTTTCATTTGCTTCCTTCTCATTTGAACGCGGCAGGATTACATTAAAATCCACGAAATCATCGACAGACACGATATAAAATAAAACCTTGAGATAAAACAATGACATCTCAAGGTTTTATTTTATATCATCATACGGAGTTGACCGATTACCCCTATAAAGCGATGGGATTGCGACGTCACAGAATGAGCTTGATTGCAATAATGCAGTTCTTAAAGATTCTAAGGATCTAATCATCTTTAAAATAAGCTCAGTAAAAAAGTAAGATAAGTATACACATAATAAACAACAATGATTATATTTGCAAGAAAATACTTGCAACATGAAATTCATAGCCCACACCAAAAATAGTAATGGCTCAATTAAGATACAAACATTACAAGAGCACCTAGAATCAACGGCACAGATTGCGGGTGATTTTGCAGCACAATTTGACTCACGAGATTGGGGGGAAATAATAGGGCTGTGGCATGATATAGGGAAAATACAACCTAATTTCCAACAATTCATTAAACAAGAATCTAAACTACTTCCTTTTAAACGAAAATTTTCAACAATAGAGCGAGCTCATGCAAAAATAGGAGCTGTTGCTCTCTATCAACTTCTACCTCCCCAATTTAGTCTTCCAATGGCATATTGTATCGAAGGTCATCATAGTGGAATGGCTAATTGGTTCGCAGAATTGGAAGATAAAATTACGAATCTTGAATGTTGGACGGATATTTCGGAAATGAGTTTTTTACCAAAGCCTATGGGGTCTTTTTCATTTCCAAAATTCACCAAACCAGAGGAGCAACTTCATCAATGGGTAAGAATGCTTTTTTCAACGTTGGTTGATGCAGATCGTTTAGACACGGAACGCTTTGCAAATGCCGAACAAGCTGCAACTCGAAGTAAATATGAATCTTTGGAAACGCTCAAAGGAAAACTGGATGATTATCTTAAAAAAATAGAATCTAGACCTTCTACACCGTTGAATAAGCAACGTTCCTTAATTTTAGCACAATGTAGAAACAAGGGTTGCTTGTCTACGGGTTTTTTTAGTATGAGCGTTCCTACTGGTGGTGGAAAAACGCTCAGTTCCATGGCTTGGGCGCTTAACCACGCTATAAAACATGGAAAAAAGCGAATAATAGTAGCGATACCCTACACAAGTATTATAACACAGAACGCTGCCATTTTTCGTGAGATATTTGGTGCAAATAATGTTTTGGAACATCATAGTAATCTTTCGGAACAAGCACAAAGCGAAATAAATGAAAATAGTTCACTACGGCTTTCTATGGAAAATTGGGACGTGCCTATAGTGGTTACAACCAATGTACAACTATTTGAGTCACTCCATAGTAACCGTCCATCTGTTTGTCGCAAGATTCATAATATCACAAATTCGGTACTTATTATCGACGAGGCACAAATGCTACCTGTGGAATTTCTCAGACCTATCCTTCAATCCCTTGAGGGACTCGTAGATCTTTTTCACACCTCTATTTTATTTACCACCGCCACTCAACCTGTTTTTACAGGTCAGACAGAAGCGGGGGAAAACAGATTTCAAGCTATTAAGTCGCCTATTCGTGAACTTATCGAGAAGGAGTATACGCACCATCTAAATTTTAAAAGAACTACGTTACATGCTTTTTCTATAGAACAAAACATTACTCCTGAATTTCTTGCTGTCGAGCTTTCGAAGCATAAACAAGTGCTCTGTATCGTCAATACTCGAGCTGAAGCACAGCAACTTTGCCAATTTATGCCCGTAGATACGATACACCTTTCACGTAATATGTATTCTCGCCACTTAATGAAACAGATTTTAAAAATCCGAGAGCTGCTCTCAAAAGGAAAAGAAGTGCGGGTAATAAGTACTCAGTTAATAGAAGCAGGTGTAGATGTAGATTTTCCGATCGTCTACCGAGCGATGGCGGGCTTAGATTCGATTATACAAGCAGCAGGTAGGTGTAATCGCGAAGGAAATAGCCCTAATGGCGATGTTTTTATCTTTAAATGGAAAGGTGAACGCTTACAAGGATTAATGGCTCAAGGCGAAGCAGTTGTCAAGGATTTACTTTATGATCATACCTTTGAAGAACTTTCCACGCCTGAAATGTTAAATCTCTATTTCGAAAAGTTTTACAAGCGAATTGAACAGATGGACAAGCCACAAACCAAAGAATTATTAATCAGGGATGCTTTACATTTCCGATTTCAATTTGCCAAATATGCCGAAAATTTTAGATTAATAGACGACAAAGATAGTGAAAGCTTCTTGATTCCCAATGAAGAAGGAAAAGTTCTTTATGATAAAATGCAAGCAGGACAAATGTTTACATTGGCTGATTATCGTGCTGTTCAGCAATATTCAGTTTCAGTTCCAAAGTCTATGGCTTTTAAATTAAAAGAACAAAGAGCTATTGATGAACGCTTTGAGATTAAGGTCTTAGCCTCCTCATTCTATGACCCTCTATATGGAGTTGTTGTAGATGGAAGGTGGATAGATGAATTTATCTATATATAATAAAGATATGGAATATTACAACAAAGAATTCTGTTTAGAAATTACGGGGGCATATGCCTGCTTCACTCGACCTGAAATGAAAGTCGAAAGAGTAAGTTATGACGTGATGACCCCATCGGCGGCACGTGCCATCTTTGAAGCTGTGCTCTGGAAGCCCGCTATTCGATGGCGGATAACTCGCATAGAAGTCCACGCCCCGATTCAATGGGTTTCAGTACGTCGCAATGAAATTAAGAGCACGATGAGCAATCGGTCCGCCCACCTTTTCATTGAAGATCATAGGCAACAACGAGCTAGTCTCTTTCTTTCGGATGTTAAATATCGAATTTATGCCGAATTAGAATTTATACCGATAGATAAACGCGAACGAAATGATGGCGTACATAACGGCACGGATGAAAACCCAGGGAAATACTATGCTATGTTTGAGCGACGTGCACGAAAAGGACAATGTATCAATCAGCCCTATTTAGGTTGTCGTGAGTTCGCTGCACACTTCGAATGGATTGAAAATCCCGTTAAAAGCAATGGCATAGACATGAATAAAGATTTGGGATGGATGCTCTACGATATGGATTTCACCAACAAGAAAGAACCTCAAGCGATGTTCTATCGTCCTGTGATTACCCATGGCGTGATAATTGTTCCACCTGTAGAAAGTGAGGAGGTACGAAAATGATATTACAAGCACTTTATGATTACTATCAACGCAAAAAAGATGATTCGGATAGTAATATAGCTCCATTTGGTATGGAAAGAAAAGAAATTCCATTTATTATAGTTATCGACGAAGAAGGAAACTTTCTGCGATTAGAAGAACGAAACGAAGGCAATGGAAAGGATAAATTGAGTCATCGTTTTTTAGTCTTACGATCAAAGACACGAAGTGGTTGTAATAGTTGGGCCAATGCTTGTGTTTTTTGGGACAACTACGGATATTTATTAGGAATAGCCAAAGCCTCTGCAAAAAAGAAAGAATCAGATATGCCAAAAGCAATTGAATATGCAAGGAAGCAAAATATTACATTCCGTAAAACGGTCAGTCAATACTGTCAACAATTCCCAGAGAATAAACAATTTCGTGCTGTGAAAATTTTCTATCAAAAAGAACAGAACATGGAGCTTCTCAAGAATGATCCACTATGGGAAACGATAACAAAAAAAGATGGGACATGCCTTTCTTTCAGATTAGTAAAAGAAGACAAATTGGTTGCTGAGCACGAAGATCTTATCCCAAAGCCCCTAATTAAGGAAGGAGAAAAAGAAGGGATCTGTTTGATCACGGGGGAACGCGCTCCTATTTGCATTTTACACACAAGACAAATGATTCCAGGGGGAGGTTCTAACTCAACAATCGTAGCATTTCAAAAAAACTCAGGTTTCGATTCTTATGGCAAAGAACAAGGACTTAATGCTCCTATTTCGATAGAAGCAGAAAGTGCCTATTCGACCGCTTTAAAGGAACTTCTTGATAAAAATTCGCATAATAAGTTTAAAATGGGAGAAATCACATTTCTTTTTTGGGCACAACGTAAATGTAAATTTGAAAAAGATTTTTCGCTCTTTTTTAACTCGACATCAAAAGATGACCCTGATAGAAATATCCAGGCAATACGTGCCCTAATGCAGTCTCCATACAAAGGAAAAGTTTCCGATCAAGAAGAAACAAAATTTTATTTATTAGGGCTTTCACCAAATGTTACCCGTATTTCAGTGAGGAGCTGGCGTGAAGGTACTGTCAAAGATTTTGCGAATAAAATACGCCTCCATTTTGAAGATTTGAGAATCACAAAAGGAACAAAAGAAGAAAGAGAATACTTCTCTCTCTTCCATCTATTAACACAGATCGCTTTTCAATATAAAATAGACAAATTACCACCTAATATGGTGAGTGATGTATTAAATTCTGTTTTAAATGGAACTCCTTATCCCACAACACTACAACTACACTGTATTAATAGAATTCGAGTTGATCATTCTATTTCATATATCAGAGCTGCAATTCTCAAAGCCTATCTTAACCGTAAAATAAGATTTAATAACAATTTAAATAAACCAATAACTATGGCACTCGATAAAGAAAACACCAATCAAGCCTACCTCTGTGGCAGACTCTTCGCGACTCTTGAAAAAATTCAAGAGGAAGCAGCCCCTGGCCTTAATGCCTCTATTAAAGATCAATACTATTCATCTGCATCAGCAACACCTGTTGCTGTTTTTCCTCGTTTACTAGCTCTTAAAAACCATCACACACCTAAACTAAACCCTGGTAGAGCTGTCAATATGGAGCGACTAATAGGCGAAATTATGTCCTCTATGGAAGCAAATGGATTCCCTTGCCATCTTTCGCTTGATGATCAATCCCGATTTGCAATAGGGTATTACCACCAACGAAACGACTTTTTTAGTTCAAAAGAAAATAACAACGAATCAAAACTATAAGAAAAATGGAAACAAAACTCACAAACCGCTACGACTTTCTACTCCTTTTTGATGTAACAGACGGTAATCCGAATGGAGATCCAGACGCTGGTAATTTGCCTAGAATTGATGCAGAAACAGGAATGGGTCTAGTAACAGATGTATGTATCAAACGCAAAATCCGCAACTATGTACAGTTAACAAAAGGCGCAATCAAGCCCTTCGATATTTTCATTAAAGAGAAGGCTATATTAAATAATTTGATTACAGAAGCTCATGAACAAGAGAACGTTAAAAATCAGCCGAAAGATAAAAAAACATCATCAGCCCGTCAATGGATGTGCGAAAACTACTACGATGTACGAACTTTTGGCGCAGTGATGTCAACGGGAGATAATGCAGGTCAAGTACGTGGTCCTGTTCAATTTACCTTTGCTCGCTCCATTGATCCTATTTTGGTATCCGAACATTGCATTACTCGTATAGCTGTTGCAAAAGAGGCCGATGCCGAAAAACAAAACGGAGATAATCGTACCATGGGACGTAAATACACCGTTCCGTATGCACTTTACAAATCTCACGGATTCATCTCAGCTCATTTAGCAAACCAAACTGGATTTTGCGAAAAAGATCTAACTTTGTTATGGGAATCTATCAAAAATATGTTTGACAATGATCGTTCCGCTGCTCATGGATTAATGTGTTGTCGCCGTTTAATCGTTTTTAAACACGACTCAGAGCTAGGAAGTGCTCCTGCACAAAAACTATTTGACTTAGTGAAAATAGAAAGAAAAAACAGCTCTGCACCTATACGTTGCTATGAAGACTATATCATTACAGTTGACAAAGAAAAATTACCACAAGGTATAGAGGTTCTTGAGATGATATGATAGAATATCTAGACGAGGATTTATTGATGTTATCAGGCATACAACATTTTTGCTTTTGTCATCGTCAATGGGCTTTGATTCACCTTGAACAAGCTTGGGCGGACAACCGATTAACAATAGAGGGAGAATGGTTTCATCAAAGAGTGGACGATCCTTTACTTCTGATCAAGCGTAAAGATACGATTTCTTTACGCGCGATTCAGTTAGTGTCTCGGAAGTTAGGGATTTATGGCCTATCCGATGTTGTAGAGATGAGTCGCAGTAAAACAAAGGAAAATGCCATTCTCTACCCTTCTTATAATGGTTTTTGGAAATTAAATCCGATCGAATACAAACGAGGTAAGCCTAAAAAAGATGAGCGAGATGAGGTGCAACTATGTGCCCAAGCTATCTGTTTAGAGGAAATGTATAGAATAACGATCCCGCATGGATTCCTTTACTATGGAGAAACGAGGCATCGTGAATTAATAACATTTAGTAATGAACTCAGACAAAAAGTGGAAGATTTGTGTGCAGAGATGCATCTTCTTTTCAAAGAAGGTCGCACCCCTCTACCTAAATACGAAAGTCATTGTAAATCTTGTTCATTGAATGACATTTGTCTTCCAAAATCATTCACGAAACCTAAAAGCGTAAAGAATTATTTAGAATCACTAACAGATGGCGTATGAGAAAACTTTTGAACACTTTGTATGTAACAACAGCCAATGCTTATCTATCTCGTGATGGAATGAATGTTGTTGTTAAATCTGAAGATTGTGAGATTTTTCGGATCTCTATTTTAAATATTGAAGGAATTGTCTCATTTGGCTATATGGGTGCATCTCCTGCTTTAATTCAATTATGTTGCGAGTATAACGTAGCACTTTCTTTTTTAAATCAGAACGGACGATTTATGGGAAGCATATCAGGACGTACAAAAGGGAATGTATTACTCCGACGAAAACAGTACCGTTTGGCAGATGATCACAAAAACTCATTACAACTTGCATCGATCATGATTGCAGGAAAAATAGCAAATAGTCGTAACGTTATTGAACGATATATTCGTGATCATGTAAAGGATTCTCAGAGAAACGAATTAGAAAATGTTTCACAAAAATTAAAACAATACAAAAGTAGCGTTTTACGTGCTGAAACATTTGATGAATTAAGAGGTATGGAGGGTGATGCAAGTTGTCTTTATTTTTCCGTGTTTGATCACCTTATTGTTTCACAAAAAAATGTCTTTCAGTTTCACGGAAGGAATCGTCGTCCACCAAAGGACAAAGTCAATGCAATGCTCTCTTTTGTCTATACTCTTTTAGCTCACGAGGTAGAATCTGCGTTAGAAAGTGTCGGTTTAGACCCTTATGTAGGATTTCTTCATACAGATCGTCCTGGTCGAATCAGTTTAGCATTGGATATGATGGAAGAATTGAGAAGTTATATTGCAGACAGATTAGTTCTAACTCTAATTAATCGGCGTCAAATTGATGAAAAAGGTTTTGTAGAACACGCAGGACAAGGCGTTGTAATGGATGACAAGACAAGGAAAGAGCTTCTGCAAAGTTGGCAAAAGAGAAAACGGGAAGAAATAAATCATCCTTATCTTGGTGAAAAAATCCCTATCGGATTAATACCCTATGTTCAAGCATTACTTTTAGCCCGCTTCTTGCGTGGAGATATTGATAACTATCCAGTTTTTATAGTCCCATAAAAAACATTATTATGTATATTCTAATAACCTACGATGTAGAGACTGTCACTTCTAGCGGACAAAAGCGATTACGACAAGTCGCAAAGGCTTGTGTGAATCATGGGCAACGTGTTCAAAATTCAGTGTTCGAATGCCTACTTGATCCCGCAGCTTTCACAAAATTGAAATTACACCTTCAATCATTAATTGATAGTGAAAAGGACAGTATTCGTTTTTATCTGCTCGGGAAAAACTGGGAAAAACGAATCGAAACGATTGGTAAAGAAACTTCGTTTAATGTGGAATCAGAATTAATTATTTAACAATTTGCGAATAGGAAGTAAACATGTTTTTTTGGCAGCATTCGCAGTTGTTGATAATCAATAAATTACGCATCGTATTATTGTAATAGTACTGTGATTTTAATCCCCTTAATAAGGGTTCGCACAAACACCTGTTCAAACAATTGAAAATCAATGAAATAAACAATATAGAGTCACCTCCTTCGCGGAGGTGTGGATTGAAAC
>JAVVVP010000068.1:0-11269 GCA_036652575.1 Bacteroidaceae bacterium | reverse complement strand
CTGAATCAGGAGGGTGATAAAAGTGTCGATAGTCATATAATAGTTTGTTTCAATGGGTTTTGTTTCTCTATAAAATAGAAGTTTCTGTAATGATACCAGAGAAAAGATTTTTTTAACGAAGAAAAACAGGAATCAGAAATAGCGACTGATCCGATTTTCTTTCTGCAACGAAAGGCACGAACGAAAAAGAAGAGCAACTCTTTATGAATTGCTCTTCTTTATTTATCTTAATTTAAAAGATAGATTTACTCAGCGCGCAACGTAAAGCGCTTAAAAGCCTCCACAGTGCATTCTTTGTCTGCTTGTTTCAAATAAGCTGCAACGGTCATTGTTCCGTCTTGGATAAATTCTTGATTCAAAAGACAAGCTTCCTTATAGAATTTATTCATACGTCCTTGAGCAATGCGCTCAATCATATTTTCGGGTTTGCCTTCTTCACGTGCCTTATCAGCTGCGATCTCATATTCACGAGATTTCACCTCTTCAGGAACATCCGCTTCACTTACAGAAACAGGATTCATCGCTGCTATTTGCATAGCAACTGCATGTCCATATTCTGGGGCTACTGCTTTGTTCAAAGCAACCATTGTACAAAGGAAGTTCTTACCTTGGTGATTATAGCACTCAACATCTTCAGCCTCTAATACGCTGTAGCCATCAAGTTCCATTTTCTCTCCAGTAATACCAATACGATCTACAATAGATTCAGCAATCGTACTCTTGCCCATAGGAAGAGCCTTTACGTCATCCAGCGTTTTACATTTTGCTGCAAAAGCCATATCAAGAATATCTTGAGCAAGCTTCACAAAATCTTCATTTTTAGCAACGAAGTCCGTTTCACACTTTAGAGCGATGATAGCACCAAATCCATTTTCTGCTTTACAAAGCACACAACCTTCAGCGGCTTCGCGATCAGAACGTTTTGCGGCAACAGCTTGACCTTTTTTACGGATGATCTCCATTGCTGTCTCTATATCGTTATTCGCTTCTTCCAAAGCTTTTTTGCAATCCATCATACCAGCACCCGACATTTTGCGGAGCTTCGTGATATCTGTCATTGTAACTGCCATATACTTATACTTATTATTTATAGGTAATGTTTTATTTAAGCCTCTGCAGGAGCCTCGTTTTCAGGTTCCTCCGTTTTCTCTGCAGCCTCAGCCTTTACAGCGTTGTCAGCTTTCTCTGCGCGAGCTTTTGTAGTTCTCTTACGAGGAGCTGTTTTAGCTTCGCCAGCCTCACCAGCAGCCTCTGTATCTACCTTCTCAGCTTTGCGTTCTTCTAGACCCTCAGCGATAGCAGCACAGCAAGCATCCAAAATGAGATCTACGCTATTGCTAGCATCATCGTTTGCTGGGATAACAAAATCAATATCTGTTGGATCTGAATTTGTATCAACCATCGCAAATACAGGTATTCCAAGACGTTTCGCTTCGCGAACTGCAATGTTTTCCTTGCATACATCTACAACGAAAAGTGCTGAAGGCAGACGAGTTAGATCGGCAATAGAACCAAGGTTCTTTTCAAGCTTAGCACGTTGACGTGAAACCTGAAGGATTTCGCGCTTGGATAAGTTAGAGAATGTTCCATCAGCTGTAAGTTTATCTATGTTGGCCATTTTCTTAACAGCTTTACGAATTGTAGGGAAGTTAGTTAACATACCTCCTGGCCAGCGTTCGATAACGTATGGCATATTTACAGCAGAAGCTTTATCGGCTACGATTTGCTTCGCTTGTTTTTTAGTAGCTACAAAAAGGATTCTTTTACCTGACTTTGCAATTTGCTTCAAAGCATCAGCTGCTTCATCTACTTTTGCAACCGTCTTGTGAAGGTCGATAATATGAATACCATTACGCTCCATAAAGATATAAGGAGCCATTGCTGGATTCCATTTACGCTTGAGGTGACCAAAATGACAGCCTGCCTCTAATAATGTATCAAAATTTGTTCTTGACATTGTTTTTTTTAATTTAATTCGTTTACTTTCTTTTTTGTTTTTCAACCAGCCATCAGGTAGTCTAGAAAGAGTCCCAATGGTTTAGATGCTAAACGTAATTTACAGCTCAAGTAATACAGCCGAATATTAACGTTTACTGAACTGAAATTTGCGACGTGCTTTTGGTTGTCCTGGTTTTTTACGCTCAACCTCACGAGAATCGCGAGTCATAAAGCCTTCTGCGCGAAGTGCTTTTTTGTCGTCTGCGTTGATTTTTACCAAAGCGCGAGCAATCGCTAAGCGAAGAGCTTGAGATTGACCCGTAAAGCCACCTCCAAATAAATTCGCTTTAATATCATATTTCTCTACTGCCTCTACAATGTTCAAGGGTTGTTTTACAACATATTGAAGGATTGAAGAAGGGAAATATTTTGTGATGTCTCTCTTGTTAATCGTTATCTTTCCTGTTCCTTCGGTAACGAAAACGCGTGCAACAGCACTTTTACGTCTGCCTAATGCATTTACTACTTCCATTTCTATTATTTATACAGGTTAATATCAATTGCTTTTGGACTCTGTGCTTCCTGCTTGTGCTCACCACCTTCATAAACATAAAGGTTAGATAATTGCTGTGCAGCCAAACGATTCTTTGGAAGCATACCCTTTACAACTCGTTTCAACAGTCTGTCTGCGCCATTAGGCTTTGCCATAATGCTTGCAGGTGTCAACTCTTTTTGACCTCCAGGATAACCTGAGTAGGTATAATAGATGCGATCTGTCCATTTCTTACCTGTAAGTTTTACCTTATCGGCATTGATGATAATCACGTTGTCACCACAGTCTGCATTCGGAGTAAAGTTTGGTTTATACTTTCCACGAAGCAATTTTGCTACTTTTGTGCAAAGACGACCTAAAATCTGGTCGGTAGCATCTACAACCACCCATTCTTTCGTGGCGGTCTCTTTGTTGATAGAAATGGTCTTGTAACTTAAAGTATCCACTCTTTTTTTCTTTTTAATTGTTAACTACTAAATATTATTCTCTGTGCGATTCACTAACCATTTGCCTGGCCAAAGGCGAAACTATTAACACGCACTTAATGCGGGTTTTTACACCCTTTCTATAATAATCGGCGTGCAAAAGTACAAATTTCCAACGAATTAGCAAACCTTTGCTTCTGTTTTTTTAGTTTTTACGACAAAACAAATGTCGTTGTGTCAAAAACAACGACATTTGCTGAGCTTTTTCATTTTACGCTATTCAACGTATAACACGAATCCTTTTAGGTATTCGCCCTCTGGATGATAGATATTCACAGGATGATCTGGTGGTTGATGCAGTTGGTGCATTATGCGCACGTGTCGACCGCTTTGAGCTGCCGCGGTAAACACGGCCAAACGAAATTGGTCTTTATTGACCGCCTGCGAACAACTAAAAGTAAAGAGTATGCCCCCTGGCTTTATTTTTTCAAAAGCTTTTGCATTCAAACGTGTATAACCTTTCAGGGCATTACGTAAGGCATCTTTATGTTTGGCGAAAGCGGGTGGATCGAGCACAATAAGATCATAATCAGAGCCCATACCTTCCAAAAACTTGAAAGCATCTTCTGCATACGATTGATGACGGTTGTCTCCTGGGAAATTCAGTGCAATGTTGGCATCTGTTATTTCCATTGCTTTTGCGGAACTATCTACAGAATGCACCAATTTAGCTTGCCCACGCATTGCATAGACAGAGAAACCTCCTGTATAGCAAAACATATTAAGAACGTTACGACCTTTTGAATATTTTTCCAGCAAACTACGGTTTTCGCGTTGGTCGATAAAGAAACCTGTTTTTTGTCCTTTCAACCAATCGATATGGAAGTTCAAGCCATATTCTGTTGCAACATCATGGGCATTGCCACCTCTTATAAATGCGTTCTCCATACCAAGCTCCGCTTTAAAAGGCAAGGTGGTTTCACTTTTATAATAGATGCTATCAATCACACCGTCCATCACGTGCATAATAGCAGTGGCTATCTCCTCGCGATTCACGTGCATACCAACGCTATGAGCCTGCATTACAGCGGTTTTTCCATACACATCAACGACGAGCCCAGGAAGCTGATCGCCTTCACCATGTACTAAACGAAAGACCGTGTTATAAGGCGGGTTGACCACTCCTATATCGCATCGAAGCTTATAGGCCGCTGCCATACGTTCTTGCCAAAAGGCATTATTTATTTCGATGTCGTGAAAGGATAAAACGCGCCCTAATATGGAACCAATTTGTGTATGCGCTACGGCTATGAACTGATTGTCAGCACCCATAATTCGAACAATATCGCCCTCTTGAATTCCATCATCGGCGTGATGAATGGCTCCTGAAAATACCCAGGGATGGAACCGTTTAAGGCTTTCTTCTTTTCCTTTTTTAAGATAGATATTCTTATACATATTTATTTTAGTGTGCGTGATTAATGACTGATTTTCAGAGAACTTTTTCTAAAGGCTCACAAGGAATAGATAAAACCGTGTAGTCATTGGATTGTTTTATTTTTACGAGCTCTTCGTAAATGCGAACACAGGCCCAAGCATCTGTTGCCGCATAGCGTTGTTGACTTTCGGTAAGTTCCTCAGCCTCCCAATTGCTTAAGCGCTGCGATTTTGAGATGCGTTGTTGAAACAAGTTTGCGAATAGTTTCTGCAAACTCATATCCTTTATGCCAAAGCCCTTCACAAACTCTTGAAGTTCTACGAATTTACCTACACGGAAATCGGTTCGCTTCCTCAGATAAAGAAAATCATCTTTCAGAGAAAGCCCTATCTTTAAGTGACTTTTATCCGATAATAGTTTAACCAGACAGTCTGGGAGACCTATTTTATTCAGTCGGAACAAGAAACACACATCTGAGGTAGAAACTTGAAGCAGTGCAACCTGATGACTTACCCCTTTTTTGAAAGACGGACGAGTTTCGGTATCAAAACCGAGTATGGGCTGCTCAAGCAAGAAATTTACCGCCTTTTCTGCTTCGCTTTCTGTTTGTATCAAAGCGATTTTCCCTCCAAAAAAAACGCGAGGATAATCAGCTATTTTAGAAGTATCTATTTTGGCATAGATTGTTTTCATCAAGAATTATTTTGTTATTGAGTATCTTCAGCCATTTCTATATGCTGATTAAACTGTACGTCGTGCAATGCTCGTAATGTATTTACAAGCGTTTGCCCCCAATACGTCTCAAATTGGTTTATTACTTCTACAAGTGCAAAAGACATCGCTTCTTCATAGCCCTCTTTATACACACCTACAAAATTACGTAGGGATTGGTATATATCGGCTAAATCTTCCGATATGGTTTTGCGAATCGGCGTATCACTGTATTTTATATCGTCCACGAACACGTCGAGATAGTCATCTTGCTCTCCCATGATGCCATAAACGCTCAAACGTATGGCCTCGTAGTCTGCCTCCGACACAACTTGCTCCACATAGCTCTCTATTTCTTCATCTTCCACGCTGGGTAGCAGCGAAGCTTTTAAATACAAGAGAGACAACATTTTGCGCATCACGTCGACAAAATTCTTTCGCGGCGTATCGCCCAATTGCTCTAAATAGAGACAACACTCTGTTGAAATTGTAACAAATTCAATTGTGTTCTGTAAATAAATGTTAGATGTTTTCTTTTCCATTAGCTATAAACTGCTGGCAAAAGTACAAAAAAAAGAGTATTCAGACGGGTTTATTACCGAAAATCAACTACTTTTGCACAAGAAAGAGGAGACCGTTGCAATTCTAATAGACGTTATTGCAGCTAGTTTATGCTTTCTTATAAATTTATCTGATTAGAATGACGATGGCAAAGAAAAAAGCGAAAAACATAAAAGAAAGATCGATTACAACGGTCAGTGGAATTAAAGATATGTGGAACGGGGAGACGTGGCGTTTCCTTGTGGGCTTAATCTTCTTATTACTATCTGTTTTTATGATCCTTGCATTTAGTTCTTATTTTGTGAATGGCGCAGAAGACCAAAGTTTGATAGAAGACGGGAGAGAATTAAACGACATCGGAAATGGCATTCAAAACTATGCGGGATCTCTTGGCGCACAAATAGCCTATTATTTTATCAATAAATGCTTTGGTATTCCTTCTTTTTTCATTTGTATCTTTTTCATCTTTGCTTCTATGAAGTTGATGAGAGCGTACAAAGTGAGATTATGGAAATGGTTTATAAATTGCTCCATTCTTATGATTTGGCTATCCGTTAGTTTACAGGCCTTCACGCCTGAAAGCGTACTCGACACACTCCATTTCCCCCCAGGAGGTCAGCATGGCGTCAACATTTATAATATACTAAAGTCTCAAGCTGGAACCTTAGGCGTATTCATCCTTCTTTTTGCCTCTGCCATTTGCTACCTCGTATATATTAGTCGCGAAACCATAGAGGTGGTACGTAAATTCTTCAAGCCACAAGATTACATCAAACTCAAACGGAACAAAACCTTGAACGAAGAGGTTGCAGAAGATGCGGACGCCAAAGAAGAAGACGAGGAATCGAAAGAATACACAGACTCTCAACCACAAGTTATTGATTTAATGGGTGGTGAAACCGAAGATACAACCGATGAAGCGGATGAGGAACTTATCGCTCTCGAAAATGAATCAGAAGACGAAAACGAAGAACAAGATTTAGTCAAGGCTGAAGACGAAGAAGAGCCCGATTTTGAAATTGAAGAAGTGCTCGAAGAAGACAAAGCCAGCACAAAAGAAAAAAAAATCAGTAAGCTAGAGCCGTTCGACCCAAAGAAAGATTTAGAGAACTATCACTATCCAACGCTTGATTTACTAAAGAAATATGACGAGGGTGAGCCATCGGTTGATATGGTAGAGCAAAATGCAAACAAAGATAGAATTATAACGATTCTACGCAATTTTGGCGTAGAGATCGATAAAATCAAAGCGACCGTTGGCCCAACCATTACGCTCTATGAAATTACGCCTGCCCAAGGTGTTCGTATTTCGAAGATTCGTAATCTCGAAGACGATATAGCGTTGAGTCTTAGTGCTCTCGGAATTCGTATCATTGCCCCAATACCAGGAAAAGGAACGATCGGTATAGAAGTTCCTAATGCAAAGCCCAAAATCGTATCGATGGAAAGCATCATCAATAGTAAGAAATTTCAAGAAAGCGAATTTGAGCTTCCGATTGCATTAGGCAAGACCATCACCAACGAAGTTTTTATGGTTGACCTCGCAAAAATGCCCCACCTGCTTGTAGCGGGTGCCACAGGACAAGGTAAATCCGTTGGGCTCAATGCGGTGATCACCTCACTTCTTTATAAGAAACACCCTGCCGAACTAAAATTCGTAATGGTTGACCCGAAGAAGGTGGAATTTAGTATGTATAGCCCTATCGTTAATCACTTCCTTGCAAAAGTGCCCGATGAAAACAGCGATCCAATTATAACCGATGTTACAAAGGTTATTCAAACGCTGAAAAGCCTTTGCCAAGAAATGGACGATCGTTACGACTTACTCAAGCGAGCCCACGTTCGCAATGTGAAAGAATACAATGCCAAGTTTAAACTTCGCCAACTCAATCCCGAAAATGGACATCGCTTTATGCCTTATATCGTTGTAATAATAGATGAGTTTGGCGATCTAATTATGACCGCGGGAAAAGAAGTGGAATTACCGATCGCCCGCATTGCACAGCTCGCCCGAGCTGTCGGCATCCACATGGTGATAGCGACACAACGCCCTACAACCAATATTATCACAGGTACAATCAAGGCCAATTTCCCCGCCCGTATGGCTTTTAAGGTAATGAGTACCATCGACTCGCGCACCATTCTTGACCGCACAGGAGCCAATCAACTTATAGGAAAAGGTGACTTACTCTTCCTCGTAGGCAGTGAACCCGTACGTGTGCAATGTGCCTTTGTTGACACCCCCGAAGTGGAGCGCATTAACGAATACATCGCCAAGCAACAAGGTTATCTATCGGCGATGGAATTGCCCGAAGTCGAAATGGAAGGAGTGGATGACAGTGCCTCTTCATCCTCTGTAGATATGAATCACTTAGACCCCATCTTTAACGATGCAGCGCGCCTAATCGTGATACATCAACAAGGTTCCACCTCTCTGATACAGCGCAAATTTGCCATCGGATACAACCGAGCAGGTCGACTGATGGATCAGCTAGAGCGTGCAGGCATCGTAGGACCTGCCCAAGGCAGCAAACCACGCGAAGTGCTCTGTTCTTCAGAATCCGACCTAGAACTAAAAATATCAAACTTATTATAAGACTTTAATTTAGACATCATGATGAAAAGAACTATTCTCTATTTCGTTATCGCCCTTTTCTCTCTGCCGTGTGCAGCTCAGAATAGTGCGAACGCAAAAAACATCTTAGACAAAACCGCTACGCAATTACGAAAAAACAGCAATCTACGCACCACCTTTATTGCCGAAGCTTATTCAGGAAACTCACTAAAGGGAAAAAGCGAAGGAACACTCTACCTAAAAGGTAACAAATTTCATATAAAGACCAATGGTTCTTTTATGTGGTTCGATGGTAAAACTCAATGGACTTACATCAAAGAAAACGAAGAGGTGAATATAAATACCCCTAACAAAACAGAACTGCAACAGATAAACCCCTATAACTTTATCAACATTTACAACCGAGGCTTCAATTACAAAAGACTCTCGGATGTAAATATGCGCGGGCAAAAATGCTACGTAATCAACTTGCTTGCCCAAAACAAGAAACAAAGCGCTCAAGAAATAGAACTTACGATCGAACAATCCACCTATCGTCTATCGCGTATAAAGATGCGTCAAGGATCAAAAAATTGGACGGTCATCTATGTTACGAGCTATGCTTCTGGGCAAAAGTTCAACGATGCATTCTTTCGTTTCAACAGCAAAGACTTTCCACACGCTGAAGTTGTAGACTTACGCTAAAATAAAAACCCTTTAAACCACACATACATTATGACACCAATACGTTGTTTGATTATAGGCTCTGGTCCCGCTGGATACACCGCAGCTATTTACGCTAGCCGCGCAGGACTTTCTCCTATTTTATACGAAGGCATACAGCCTGGGGGACAACTCACCATTACAACAGAAGTAGAAAATTTCCCTGGATACCCAGAAGGCGTAGAGGGTACTCAACTCATGGAGGATTTACGCCTACAAGCCCTTCGCTTTGGCACCGAGATACGCTCGGCCATCGCCATCCAAACAGACCTCAGTAAAGCTCCTTACAAAGTAATATTCGATGACAAGAGTCAAATAGAAGCACACACGATCATTATTGCGACTGGAGCTACGGCTAAATATTTAGGACTACCTGATGAAGATAAATATCGCGGTGAAGGCGTTAGTGCTTGTGCCACCTGCGATGGATTTTTCTATCGAAAAAAGACCGTAGCCGTTGTTGGAGGTGGCGACACCGCTTGTGAAGAAGCCATCTACCTTGCAGGACTCGCAAATAAAGTATACCTCATTGTACGTAAATCCTTTTTACGTGCATCACAAATTATGCAAGAACGCGTGATGAATAACCCTAAAATAGAAGTTCTTTTCAATACCAACACACGAGGACTTTTTGGAACAGCAGGCGTGGAGGGCGCACACCTGATTCGCCATAAAGGTCAACCCGAAGAACAGCCATTCGACCTTGCGATAGATGGCTTTTTCCTAGCGATTGGGCACCAACCCAATAGCGACATCTTTAAGCCCTGGATTAAGACAGACGACATCGGCTATATCCAAACCGAAGCTCAAACGCCGAAAACCAACGTAGCAGGCATCTACGCCGCAGGCGATGTGGCCGATCCGCTCTATCGGCAAGCCATCGTTGCTGCAGGAAGTGGGTGTAAAGCGGCCATTGAAGCCGAAAAATATTTAAATGAAAAAGGTTTGTAATACGATCAAACAGACCCACCTCACACGAGGCGACAAGAGCAAAGCCTTCGGACTGCTCTTTGTCGCCTTGCTTCTTTTGGTATCCTGTAAAAGCTCACATAGCGTACAAAAGGCTTATATGACGCAATTAGCAAAGGCGAGTATCACCTTAGGAATAGACATAGACAAGCACGATGACCACGCCCTCTTTCTGGAATCGGCTCATTGGATTGGAGTGCCCTATCGATATGGAGGTAACAACGAAGCAGGCATCGATTGTTCGGGACTTTCAAGCGTTATTTATAATAAGGTGTATCACACACCTATACCGCGCACCTCTTCCAAACAATACACACAAAGCCATCACAAATCCAAAAAACACAAGAAATTAAAACAAGGCTCGCTCTTGTTTTTCACCTCGCCGAAAGCAAACTCAAACACGTGTTCACACGTAGGTATTTTTCTCAAAGACGACAAATTCATTCATGCCAGCAGTTCACGTGGTGTTATGATCAGCCGTTTATCCGAAACCTATTGGCAACAAAATTGGCTTGGTTCAGGATATTTCGGAACCTCTTTTTAATACCTTTTTGCTCTCCTTGAATAAGTTAACCTTCAAATTATTTGGACAGTAAGGAAGTAATGTGTAATTTTGTGCCCGATTTGGTTCGTTTAGGCTCTTACAAGAGACTTCACAAAGAAGTTCGCCTAACGGAGAAGCGTTTAATAAACAAATTATGTACGCAATTGTAGAAATTAATGGTCAGCAGTTCAAAGCAGAAGCTGGCAAAAGACTCTTTGTTCACCACATGAACAACGTAGAACAAGGACAAGCTGTCGAGTTCGAAAAAGTTCTATTGGTAGACAACGAAGGTACAATCACCGTAGGAGCTCCTACGGTTGAGAGTGCAAAAGTAGTATGTGAAGTGCTTTCTCCTATCGTAAAGGGAGAAAAAGTTCTCGTTTTCCACAAGAAACGCAGAAAAGGTTTCCGTAAACTAAACGGTCATCGTCAACAATTCACAGAGTTAACAATCAAACAAGTTATTGCTTAATCATTTAAAATTAGAAGAAAATGGCACACAAAAAAGGTGTAGGTAGTTCTAAGAACGGCCGCGATTCAGCTTCGCAGAGATTAGGCGTAAAGATTTGGGGTGGACAAGTTTGTACCGCTGGCAACATTCTCGTTCGTCAACGTGGTACCGTTCACTATCCTGGCAAAAATGTAGGTATGGGTAGCGATCACACGCTTTACGCTTTAGTAGATGGTACAGTAAGTTTCAAACGTGGTCAACGTGACCGTAGCGTTGTTTCGGTTGACGATGCAACACCAACAGCAGAAGCTTAACAAACCACATTCAAGTAAAAGATTCTAGGAGTATGATATTTCAATATCATACTCCTTTCTTTATGCTAAAAAGAAAGGACAAGGTTAA
>JAVVVP010000067.1:0-11678 GCA_036652575.1 Bacteroidaceae bacterium | reverse complement strand
GATTCAGCCTCTTTTCCTTTTTCGATGATAACTTGTGGAAGGGGCTAAGACGCGTCAATTCTTTTGTTAAAAAAAGGACCGCGGTTGATTTCAAAAAGCAGCGCGCTCGATATTGAATTCGAGCGCGCTGCTTTTTGATGGATCTAAAAGGTGGGTCATCGAACTCTTATTTCGTTTCGTCTGGCCAAGGGCAAGGCTTTTTTGTGGCTTTATAAGAGGGGCGTTGTCCGCCTACTTTGCGCAGATACGCGCCTAAGTTGCGTGAGAGTTTACGTACAAGGTCGGGATGTGATGCTGCTTGATTGTTCTTTTCGCCAATATCTTCTGTAATCTGAAAGAGTTCTTTTTTTTGACTCTCATAGTAATACACGAGTTTCCAATCGCCTTGGCGCACAGAACAGGTAGGACCAATGCCAGGTCCAACGTTTCCCCAAATGTTTGGGCAGTTCCAATAAAGGCTTCTTCCTTTTGAAGGGTCGCCTGTTTGAGTAAGCAGAGGCATAAAGCTCATGCCATCTATGGGTTGCACGGTTTTGTATTTTTTTATTCCAGCCATTTCGAGAATGGTAGGGTAGAAATCTTCTATTAGTAGATACTTATTGCAGCGAGTGTTCGGTTGTACTTTCCCTGGCCAACTCACTATCATGGGTTCGCGGATTCCCCCTTCGTAAGCCGAACCTTTACCACTATTGAGTGGCGCGTTTTGTGTATAGAGTTGCCCACTTCTCCAATACGAATCGGTTGCAAAACCACCATTGTCGCTCATAAAGAGAAGGATCGTATTGTCGGCTTCTCCATTCTTTTCTACCCAATTCATGAGGTCGCCGAGGCTCTTGTCCATTCCTTCAATAAGTGTGGCGTAGGCGGCTTCTTTGGGTGTCATTCCTTTGTTTATGTATTTCTGATAGAAACGGAGGTCTTTTTCGATCGGAATATGAATAGCATAGTGTGCCATATAGAGATAGAACGGTTGCTTGTATTTTTTTGCTTTGTCTAAGGCTTTAAGTGCTTCTTGGGTTAGCGCTTCGGTGGCAAAGGTTTCAGTGCCCCAATACTTTTCAAGTCCTGGAATCGCAAAAGGAGATTGTGGTTTTCCATCGGTGCGATTGCCGTAATTTTGTTCGCCTAAATAACTCGCCAATCCGCCTGCTGCATGTCCTGCTATATTGGTTTCGAAGCCCCAATGTGTTGGATTTTCGCCAGGAGTGTTCATCGCTCCAAAGTGAGCTTTCCCACAATGTATCGTATGGTAACCTGCATTTTTAAGCAATTGTACAAAGGAGGTACCTACAAAGCTGTTGTTGATGCCTTCTGTTTGTTGTACACCGTTATAGTTCCAATCGGGTAGTTGTAAGGTATTACTTTTGCTATCGGTCATTTGATCTCGCTGAAGTGTCCAGTTTGTTACTCGATGGCGTGCGGCATTTGTCCCAGTGATGAGGCTACAACGAGAGGGCGAACTGATGCTACTTGCGTAAGCTTGCGTAAACATCATACCTTGCCGTGCAAGGCGTTCCATATTGGGCGTTTCGTACACCTCGTTGTAGTGCGTCTTTTGTGTCCAGAAGGGGAGAGACGTATCTTGCCAACCCATATCATCTACCATAAAGAGAATGATATTGGGTCGTTTGTTGCATTGTTCTTTTGAAGTGGTGTCTTGTGCTTGTACCGTTGTTATCGCGAGTGGAGCGAGCGCCAGAGAAAAGTAATTTATATTCATACGGTTTTTATTTAGAAAGTATTATTTTTTCAGCTGCTTTTACGGGTATGCTGCGTAACTCTTGTTTGCCATTCGCGTCTACCCATACTTTTAATGTTCCCGCACATTTAGTTTGGAGGATCAGTCGCTTTGGGGTAGAAGAAATAATTTGTACCGTGGCAGGGGAAAGATATTTTTCTTGTATTCCGATCACAGCCCAACCGTTGTGAATCGGGCAAAGATGAAAGAGGCAGTCGGAAAAACCCGTTAATTCGAAGGTGTAGTCCTCTGTTAGTTCCTTTGCTGTTTGATGTTGCCAATCGAACAAAAGTAGGCGTTTAGCGGTTGTTACGGGGGCTCCTGTGAGTGTCTCTCGCCATTCGTAATCTGCTTTACGAAGGGTGGCTGTCACCTTTTGGTGTTGTGGAGACACATTTAAGTTATAACAAATAAGGGATACGGCTTCGTCTCCCGTGGGAGCAAAGACGCGATACGCTTTTCCGTCTTGCAAGGGGTTCATTATAACAGATTCGGGGGTAGGAATACCAGGCGCAAGAGGACGAAAAAGTTTGCCTTTTTCGTCAATGAGTGGCAGAATGTTTCCTTTGACAAAATCTTTTGGAGAGTCGGAAAGATAAATAGGACCTCCTGAAAGTGCTTTTGACCGAGCCATAAGTGAACCGCAGATACTGTCGGAAGAATGAAACATATCGTGATCTGGCCATACGGTTTGTCCTTGTAGTAGCGTGTTTGTATAGGATTGAAAGAGGTGAGACTTTGCCATATTGGCATTGTATTTCTTGTAGTCAATGCTGACGCGGGCTGTGGCGCTATAAAGGGTGTGATCGGTATTGAGCACGTTTTGTGCCATACAATTCATCAATCCCATTTGTTGATGATGAGTTTCTTGTTCTAAGGCTAAATGACAAGCTTTGGCTTGGCGTATCGCTTGCGTTCCGCCCATATAAAGGGGAAGCGTGAAGGATTGGTTGTCAATTTTAAGGAAGTCGAATCCGTAATTCTTCAGTGTTTGTACATACTCATGGTAGAAGCTTTTTATCTTTTCTGTGCTTTTACCAGGCAGCATACTGCCATTCTGTGGGTAAAGGGTTTTTTGGATTGTTTCTGAGAATTCATTGTTAGGTGAGATGCCTGTCCAATATCCAGAAAGAGCATACCATAATCCAAACCATCGAATTTTATCTTTGTTCTTGTAGCTCATTAGTTTGTCCCATCCGTTGGGGAATTTTTGTGATAAGGGCTTTAGACTTGTCAACTGTTGTTGGTCGTTACGAATACTACCATCATCAATCAGAAGGTAGCGTATCGGTAAGCCAGAAGCTTCAATAAGCTTTAAGTCGTTGACTATTTTTGTTTCGTCAATATTGAAATGGTAGTGTTCCCAGGTACACCATCCCAAGTATTTAAAAGCTTCAAAGTAGTCCTTGTTTCTTCGTGTCTGTAACGCCGAAATGGTTTTGTTCGAGATGAGCGATTGATATGCTTTTTGTAAAGCGTTGTAAGGGGAAGAACCTGTTTGTGCAAGAAGCAGCGGTGCTTGCGTGGGTAAAGCATCTTCTCCGAGTGTAGAGACCTTGAGGGTTAGTAATCCATTCGAATTTATGTGGAACCAGCTAAGACTGTTTGCTCCAGAGATGGCTTTCATAAATAGATATGTTCCATCTGTGCCTTGTAATAAGAGGGCATCTCCTGCAGCCGAAGGATTCCCATTGGATGGAATTCCAGGGTAGTTGGGCTCTGTGATGTCTCTCAATTGATGAAACGTCCAAGGGAGAAGCCGATTGGTGTTGTTTGGCCATTGATGGTCTCCGATACGATTATCGCGACTAAAGAAGATGCCCTGTGTATAAGAAGGCAAGCTGATGGGATAAGAAATCGTAGCTTGTCCTGCGGGTATTTGTGTTTCGGTGAGTAGGGGAGTGGAGAGGTTGGATAAGTCTATGGAACGCTTCATTTGGTAAGAGGCTGTATTTTGGAACGATTTTCCTTTTTCGTAGAGATAAGCCCCTTTTGTAAGTGTCGGTTCTATAAAATAGACACTAAAGTTACGGATGTTTGGTTGTGCAATAGCCTCTAACACTGTCATTCTGATGGCGGAGGCCGTCATTGGACTAAAACGTTCAATGCGTTTATTTCCTACGGCTTGCCCAGAGCATATAGTCTTCCATTTTCCATTGATTTTAGCTTCTATCTTGTAACGCCTAATGCGTTCGCCTTGTGTGATGTCTTCTTGAAGAATATACGCATTGATGCTTTGTTCCGATTGAAATGTTAGTGTAAGGCTCTTTTTTTGTCCAGATGTTTTGGCAATAGGTGAAGCGTAACGTCGATGGATTTCTGTACCGAATTCTTTTAGCCGTTGGGCATCGCCCGATGGTATTAAGCCTGTAGGGTCGGGGGTTAAACCTAAGATGAGTGTGGCGTTGCGTCCTACTGATTTTTCATATTTATCCATTAAGGTCTCAACGGAGTAAATATTGTTTTCATCTCCTGGTTCCCAAAACCATTCATGTCGTCCGTTCGCTCCGCGCAAAGGGGTATCTGCCATGGCGGGGACCCAATAATGACCGTCTTTGTCGCCATGTTTTAAAAGTTCATTGTAATTGAGAATCGATTCTGTGGAATTGCTGTGGCTATAAGGATTGGGAAAGGTGCTCCAGCAAGGGTATCCCACTGTGCCCGTTTCACTTCCGCCCCAACGCAAATCAGCGCGGTCTATATTATGATAAAAAAGACAATTGGGTTGATATTTGTTGATGATGGGCTCTACGTTTGGTCCATCTTTACGAGGATCATCGGCTCCTCCGTCAAACCAGAGTAGAAAGAGTTCACCGTAGCGTGAACATATTTCTTCGACCATTTTTTCGCACATCTTTTTATACCATGCTTGACGATGCTTTGCAAAGTCCGTTTCTCCTTCGGCGCGAAAGTTGTGGATTCCATAGAGTGAATTCCAGCGTATGCCAATATAGATACCTGGTTTGATGTCGTATTTACGACAAGAGGTAACAAAGTCCTTTACAAGATCTCCTTTTCCCTCTTTCCATTTTAAAGCTTTAAGGCAATAGGGGTTCACATCGCTTTGCCATAGTGCAAAACCTGTTTCGTGTGTGGCGGTGAGGATGGCAAATTTTGCTCCCGCGGCTTTCGCTGCTTTCACCCATTGGTCTGTATCTAGGTTTGAGGGATTAAATATATTGTAATTGGCGATAGGCTCGATGCGATTTGCGGTTTGAGAATAACAAAGGCTATCAAATACATGCAGGTCATAGTGAAAGACAACACCCATTTCTGCTTCGCTCCATTTAATCTGATGGGGTTTAGGCAGAATTTGTGCAGAGGCAGTAAATAGTGCCGATAATATTAGAAATACAAAACTTGATTTACGATTCATAATTCATTTGTTTTTATGCTTTTAGTTCCATATAGGGCTTGTGCTATCATCTTCTTTATTTGAATAAGTGTTTTTTCCATTGCTTCAATAGATCTTAGTTTATATTGCGTGCAAAGGTATAAAAAAATAGTATCTATAAAATGTTTTCTGTACATTTCTTACGAAAATAGCCTAAAGGAAAGATGGAAAAGGTGGAGTTGAAAAGCAAGACTGAAGACGGTCTGATTTTATAAGTGATGTTGAAAGGAGGAGGTAAAAGAACTCGAAAACTATTTATTTATTGCTTGAAGAGAACAAGATAGTCCATAAGGATGGATATTTTAGTATAAAAAGAGACTGGAATGTTGGTCAAAAGTTCGCTCTACTTTGAAAGTTCGTTGAAATGTTTCGAAAAACTCGTTTCTTTCTGGAAACCTTGTTCTTTTAGAATTCTATTTTTATCCGCTCTAATGGGATAAAGTTACATACCGTTATAAAAAGGAAGGACAGAAAGATTTTTACCTCTTTCTGTCCTTCCTTTTTATAACGGTATATAGTTGCTTATGCTACACTACAAAATAAGAGTAGAACGACTTGCGCTACCAGTATGCGGAGGAACATCGTAAGCGGATAAACGGTGGAATAGCCTACTGCTGGAGCATCGTTTCCTGCCGTTTGGTTTGCGAATCCAAGTGCTGGAGGGTCGGTATTACTACCTGCAATGAGACCCATAAGCGTGAAATAATTGAGTTTGTATTTCACACGACCGATAATGCCCATAATAAGAATGGGTATAACGGTGATCAAGAAACCTGTCCATACGTAAGTTATGCCGTCGCCACTTACGATGGTATTCCAAAAGGTAGAACCCGCTTTTATGCCAACGCTCGCTAAGAAGAGGATTAGTCCTATTTCTCGAAGCATAAGGTTAGCACTTGTCGTGGTGTAAGTGGTTATTTTAAATTTATAGCCAAATGCTCCAATGATGATAGCGACAACCAGTGGACCTCCAGCCAGTCCCAATTTTAGAGGTGCTGCCATTCCAGGTATCGTGATCGGAAGTTGCCCTACGAGTATACCTAATAAGATGCCAAAGAAGATGGCACCCACGTTTGGCGCATCAAGGCGTTTCACGGAGTTTCCCATTACGTTTGCAATATGATTCACATTTTCTTCCGCTCCTGTAACCATAATGCGGTCGCCTATTTGAAGGTGTAGATTTCGGTCTGCAAACAAATCCATACCTTGGCGTGTTACGCGTGTTACGTTTACGCCATAGATAGAACTAAAGTGCATTTCACCAAATGTTTTTCCATTCATGGATGGTTGTGTCACGAGGATACGTTTGGAGATAAAGGGAGAGTCTGCAATGATACTTTCCCAGTCTATATTCAAACTTTCGCCCAATAACACCGTGAGGTCATCAGCTTCGCTTTCAGCGCAAACAACGTATATTTCCATTCCCATTTCAACCTTTGTGTCACGATTGGGAATAAACATTTCTCCGTTTGTGATACAGCGTGAACATATAAATTCGCGGTTGAGAAAGCTTCGAAGTTCTTGTAATGTCTTTCCAGTTACGGCGCGGTTTGTTACCTTTATAACAAGGTGTTGAGGTTTTGCGTGAGGATTTCCTTCTTGTTCGTCTTTTAGTTTCTTTTCCTCCTCTTTTATATTGATTTTACAGATGTAGCGCAAAGAGATGGTGGATAAGATAATACCAATTACGCCAAGAGGATAAGCGCATGCATATCCCGATGCAATGGCGGGAGCGCCATCAGGGAAAAGAGTTTTAAGCGTTTCTTGAGCGGCACCAAGTCCAGGTGTATTTGTTACGGCTCCATACATGACACCAACCATCATCGGCAAGTTGCTTTTGTTGCTCGTGTCGAACAATAGAAAGTAAAGAGCCAGCATTACGACAACGTCGAGTAGGACGATGCCGATAGCGAGTGTATTCATTTGAATGCCGCCTTTGCGGAAGGAGGCTACAAAACTAGGTCCAACTTGCAAACCAATACAGTATACAAACAGTATCAATCCAAATTCTTGTACAAAGTGCATCGTGTCCGCTGGAACTGCCAATTCTCCTGGCTTTGCTAGTCCAAACAAGTGTCCTACGATAATGCCCATAAAGAGCACTAGTGTAACGCCAAGCGCGATGCCACCAACTTTCACTTTCCCTAGTTTTACACCAAGGGCAATGACCAGCGCATATACCACTACAATATGGGCAACAGACGTTGGGTCGAAGAGGAGTGTGTTAATCCAATCCATAAGTAATCAAATATTTATTTGTTGAGTTAAAAAATTTGCTTGCAAAGTTAGCCAAAAGATGTGAACTTGATTCAT
This sequence comes from Bacteroidaceae bacterium, assembly GCA_036652575.1. Lineage (GTDB taxonomy): Bacteria > Bacteroidota > Bacteroidia > Bacteroidales > Bacteroidaceae > Alloprevotella. Next base: position 4,233 of record JAVVVP010000067.1, on the reverse strand, counting down.
CGTTTCTCGTTTTTTTGAACATTCTCGTAGTGAATTTAGCAATATCGATGAAAAACTATTGTTTTAGACTACTTTTTGCTGCAAAATTTGTTCCTTTTACGACAAATCACTATATTTGTTGGCACAGAAATAAACAAATTAAAAAACCATTATGGCAAAATCGAAAGAAAAACTATTTGTCGACTTCCCGACCCCTTCTCGTCAGGAATGGTTAGACAGAATAACACTTGATCTAAAAGGAGCTGATTTCAAAAAGAAATTAGTATGGCGCACGAATGAAGGTTTTGAAGTGCAACCTTTTTATACGAAAGAGGATATAATAAGTTCGCCTATAGAAGGTGCATTGCCTGGCGTTTTTCCTTATTTACGAGGTAATAAAACGGATGACAATACATGGTTTGTGCGTCAGAGTGTTGCAATGGACGCTGTGGGCTCTCATGCAAAATCTAAAGATTTAATCAGTAAAGGGGTCACTTCGTTACTTTTTAATATCAAACGCGATCTCATTAGTGCTGCTTATATAGAAACGTTGCTTGACGGAATACCCGAAACAATTGAACTAAATTTCAAAACCTGTCAAGGACATTCTTTGCGCTTGGCGGAGACGTTAGCTGCATATTTTAAAAAGCAAGGACGTGATGCTAATAGCGTAATTGGTTCGTTGCATTTTGATCCCCTTGAGAAAATATTGACTAAAGGTAAGGATACAACCGCTCTGCTCCCAGTAGCTGCTCAAATCGTAAAGGTGATGGCCGCTTATCCTAAGTTTCGTTGTATAGCGGTGAGTGGTATAACGTTAACCAATTCGGGTGCGTTTTGTTATCAAGAATTAGGCTATTCTTTAGCTTGGGGTAATGAATACGTGCAGCAATTAATGGATAATGGCATCACCCCTGATGCGGCGATTCAGAGTCTGAGTTTTGAGCTCGGTATTGGTGGTAATTACTTTATGGAGATTGCCAAATTTCGTGCTGCACGTATGCTGTGGGCTCAGATTGCTAAAAAGCATGGCGCGACTCCAGCAGCTTGTAAAATGAACATCGCAGCGACCACAACGAATTATAATATGACTTTGTTTGATAGTCACGTTAACTTGTTGCGTACGCAAACAGAAACAATGAGTGCCGCTCTTGCGGGTGTTGATTCGATATTAGTTCTTCCTTTTGATAGTATTTATGAAGAAACAAATGAACTATCTGAACGTTTGGCCCGTAATCAGCAATTACTGTTGAAGGAGGAATGTCATTTAGATACCATGGTGGATGCGGCTGGAGGTTCGTATTATATCGAAACCCTGACCACTTCGCTTGCAGAACAGGCTTGGAAACTTTTCTTGAATGTAGAGGAAGAGGGTGGTATGCTCGTTGCATGCCAAACAGGTACGATTCAACAGGTTCTTAATGAAAATGACAAAAAACGTCATGAGAATGCAAGTACACGTCGAGAGTTTATCCTTGGAACAAACCAATTTCCGAATTTTGGGGAGCAAAGCGAAGGACGTATGCCAAAGGCTGGAAAAGTGTGCTGCGGAAGTCATTCTTCTGATCATAGTTGTAAAAAGCCGTTCCCAAAGCTTGAAACAACGCGTTTGGCTTCTGACTTTGAAGCTTTGCGCTTGCAAACGGAGCAGTGTGGCTGTCGTCCACGCGTTTTTATGCTTACCATCGGAAATCTTGCGATGCGTCAGGCGCGAGCACAGTTTAGCTCGAACTTTTTTGCTTGCGCAGGTTATGAAGTGATAGATAATCTTGGATTTAGTTGCGTGGCAGAAGGCGTACGTCAAGCTGTTGAAGCAAAGTCGGACATCGTGGTTCTTTGTTCGAGTGACGAGGAATATGCCTCTTTTGCTTCTGATGTTTTTATGACTCTTGCAGAACGTGCTTTGTTTGTCGTAGCAGGTGCACCAGCTTGTGCGGATGAACTTCGGAAGAAAGGAATAGAATTCTTTATCAACGTGCGTTCCAATCAATTGGAAATGTTACGTATGTTTAACGATAAATTGGGAATAAAATGAGACAGACATTTAATGATATAAAGATTGACACGCCTGTAACACCTGTGGACGGGTGTAAATGGCAGAAAGAACAAGGTATTACAGCCAATCGCCGTACGCCTGAACAAATAAATATCCAGCCCGTATATACCAAAGAAGATCTAGAGGAGATGGAGCACTTGGGTTATGCAGCTGGTTTGCCACCCTTCCTTCGTGGCCCTTATTCTATGATGTATCCTTTTCGCCCTTGGACCATTCGCCAGTATGCGGGTTTCTCTACAGCGGAAGAAAGTAATGCGTTCTATCGCCGTAACTTGGCGAGTGGGCAAAAGGGGCTCTCTGTTGCCTTCGACTTACCGACACACCGTGGTTATGATCCAGACAATGAGCGTGTGGTCGGTGATGTGGGAAAAGCTGGCGTAAGCATCTGCTCTCTTGAAAATATGAAAGTTCTATTTGCGGGTATCCCACTTAATAAGATGTCTGTTTCCATGACGATGAATGGTGCGGTATTACCGATCTTGGCGTTCTATATTTGTGCAGGATTGGAGCAGGGTGCGAAACTAGAAGAGCTACAAGGTACTATTCAAAACGATATTTTGAAGGAATTTATGGTGCGTAATACCTATATTTATCCACCTTCCTTCTCTATGAAGATTATTGCGGACATCTTTGAATTTACGTCACAGAAAATGCCGAAGTTCAACTCTATTTCTATTTCTGGTTATCATATGCAAGAAGCAGGAGCTACCGCCGATATAGAATTGGCGTACACGCTTGCCGATGGAATGGACTATCTACGAGCTGGTATTAATGCGGGAATAGATATAGATGCTTTCGCACCACGATTGTCGTTCTTCTGGGCGATTGGTATGAACCATTTTATGGAAATAGCGAAGATGCGCGCAGCACGTTTGTTATGGGCGAAAATCGTTAAAAGTTTTGGAGCTAAGAATCCAAAGTCGATGGCACTGCGTACACACTCGCAAACTTCAGGTTGGTCGTTGACAGAACAAGATCCTTATAATAATGTGGGGCGTACTTGTATTGAGGCTATGGCAGCAGTACTTGGACATACGCAATCGTTACATACGAATTCCCTCGATGAAGCAATTGCACTTCCTACCGATTTCTCCGCACGTATTGCGCGTAATACGCAGATTTACATACAAAACGAGACACAGGTTTGTCGTGAAATAGATCCATGGGCAGGCTCTTACTTTGTAGAAAAACTGACCGACGAAATCGCTCATAAGGCGTGGGAACACATCGAAGAAATCGAAAAGTTGGGTGGTATGGCTAAAGCTATCGAAACGGGATTGCCAAAGATGCGTATAGAAGAAGCTGCCGCTCGTACACAAGCACATATTGACTCAGACGAACAAACCATTGTAGGGGTGAATAAGTATCGACTCGATCACGAAGCTCCTATCGACATTCTCGAAGTAGACAATACCGCTGTGCGTAAAGAGCAAGTAGAGGAACTCAAAAAACTGAAAGCAAATCGTGATGAAGCCGAAGTAGCAAAAGCTCTTGCGGCTATTACGGTTTGTGTTCAAGAATACGCCGATGGCAAAAAGAGTGAGAACAACCTGCTTGATCTTGCCGTTAAAGCCGCATCACTACGAGCGACCTTAGGTGAAATATCAATGGCTTGCGAAACAGTAGTAGGACGTTATAAAGCAATTATTAAAACTATATCTAACGTGTATTCATCCGAAAGTAAAAACGATAAAAGCTTTGTAGAAGCTTGTCGCCTGACAGATGCTTTTGCCAAACGCGAAGGACGTCGTCCTCGTATAATGCTTGCAAAAATGGGACAAGATGGGCACGACCGTGGTGCGAAGGTTTGTGCAACGGGTTATGCCGATTGTGGTTTTGATGTGGATATGGGACCTTTGTTTCAAACTCCTGCTGAGGCCGCTCGCCAAGCCGTAGAAAACGATGTAAATGTACTTGGCGTAAGTTCGCTTGCCGCAGGGCACAAAACGCTGATACCACAAGTCATTGAGGAACTTAAAAAATTGGGACGTGAGGATATTATGATTATTGCAGGAGGTGTTATCCCTGTAGGAGACTATGATTTCCTTTATAAAGCAGGTGTCGCAGCCATCTTTGGTCCTGGTACAAGCGTAGCCCATAGTGCTATTGAAATGATGAATCTCTTGCTCGAAGAGTAAGAGATGGCGCACCTGCAAAAGCCTGTGTTATGAGAAATGGAAAATTTTTTATATCTTTGC
>JAVVVP010000066.1:0-12058 GCA_036652575.1 Bacteroidaceae bacterium | reverse complement strand
TTTTGGTGTGCCGTGCATGGCAATTAACTTGGTGGTGCAAGTCCACTATTGGGGTATGTAGCGACTATTCTTTTTTGTGTTCCGTCTTTGCGAGGGCTTGCCCGAAGCAATCCAGTGGTGTGTCCATCCTTTTTTTGTTTCTCGTCCTTGATGGATAGGGCTCCTCCTCGTGTCATTGTGTTGTGTTCTGGATTGCTTCGCCTTCGGCTCGCAATGACGTGAAGGAAGGGAGTGCTTCTCGTTAGGATTCATCCTTTTTTTCTTGCCTTGATCTATAGGACGCTTTTTTCTTTTTGGTATGCAGTCAGACGAGGACGCGTGCTCTTCTGATGAGCAACCCGCCCGCAAGATGACTGCGCCAAGACCGTAGAGAGTTGATTCTTGTAGTCGTTCCACATGGGCACGACTTCAATCTTTGACGAGTCCTTTTTTAGGGTTCGTTTGCAGACACACTTTTTGAAACTGTATCTTCTTTTTAACTCAAACCAACGTCAAGAATCATCATTAACACAAACCCGATTGCAACGCCAATGGTGGCAATGTTTGAGTGAGGTCCACTTTGCGACTCCGGAATAAGTTCTTCTACCACGACATAAATCATTGCTCCTGCCGCAAAAGCCAGCAAGTAAGGCATTAGGGGTAACATGGTATCAATAAGCAGAATGGTGATAATGCCTGCAATGGGCTCCACGATGCCCGAGAGCGAGCCGTAGAGGAACGAACGCCCCTTGCTATTCCCCTCTCCTTTAAGAGGCATAGAGACGATGGCTCCTTCTGGAATGTTTTGAATGGCAATTCCTACCGACAGGGCTAACGCAGCCGAAAGAGTGATGCCTGCCCCTCCTTCTAACGCGCCCGCTAAGACCACTCCCACGGCCATACCTTCGGGTATGTTGTGAAGCGTGATGGCAAAAACCAACATGGTCGACTTTTTTAATTTTGTCTTGATGCCTTCTGGCTCATTGCTGTTTAGGTGAAGATGAGGTATAATGCTATCTAAGAGTAATAAGAAAAACACGCCACCCAAAAAACCGATGGCAGCAGGAAACCATTTAAAAGCTCCTTCGCCCGACATTTCAATCGAGGGGATAAGCAAGGACCACACCGAAGCTGCAATCATAACTCCCGATGCAAAACCAAGCAACAGTTTCTGAAGTTGTGAGGGTATTTCTTTACGAAGTAGAAACACCATGGATGCACCGAGTACGGTTCCTAGAAAAGGAATGAGTAATCCTATAAGTATTGTCATCTTATTTTGTTTTTACGTTTTCTTGTTCAAAAACATTTTTCGGAGCTTCTTTTGCTCCACCCATTAAAAAAAGCCACCTACATACTAAATGTAGGTGGCTTTTTCTCTTGTATGCGCTTCAAGATGGACTTGAACCAACGACCCCCTGATTAACAGTCAGGTGCTCTAACCAACTGAGCTATTGAAGCAATTGCAATCTTCAAAACCTTTTTCTTTGTGCGCTTCAAGATGGACTTGAACCAACGACCCCCTGATTAACAGTCAGGTGCTCTAACCAACTGAGCTATTGAAGCAAAAAAACACGTCCTTTTTGTGGATTGCGGTGCAAAAGTAATGATAATTTTGAAAAATAGCAATACCTTTGCCGAAAAATTTAGAGAAATGACGAAAATAATAGGAATTGGGAATGCTTTAGTCGATGTTTTGACGAATATTGAGAAAAATGACATCCTAAACGAGCTAAACCTGCCTCAAGGTGGAATGACATTAATTGACGATGCTCAATTCGAGCAAATGAAGGCGACTTTAAGCAAAAGAACGACAAGTTTAGCAACGGGCGGTTCGGCTGCCAACACGATTAAAGCCTTGGCTCAGCTCGGAGCAGCGCCTGGCTTTATCGGAAAAATAGGAATGGATTCTTATGGAGATGCTTTTTCACAAGGTTGCAAAACGGCACACATTGATGCCCATCTCATCTTAACCGATCAACAAACAGGTGTGGCATCTACCTTTATATCGAAAAACGGAGAGCGCACCTTTGCAACGTACCTAGGTGCCGCCGCAAACTTGATGCCAGAGGACCTCACAATCGAGATGCTAAAAGCCTACGATTATCTTTACGTGGAAGGTTATTTGGTATTTAACAAACCGCTCATTCTGCACATCGTGAAATTGGCGAAAAAAGCAGGTCTTAAAATATGCTTAGATATGGCAAGCTACAATATTGTGGAAAGCAATCTCGAACTATTTCATATTTTGCTCGAAGAATACGTTGACATTGTCTTTGCAAACGAAGAAGAGAGCAAAAGCTTTACGGGGAAAAGTCCAGAAGAAGCCCTTGCCGAACTATCGGAATACTGCGACACTGCAATTGTCAAAGTGGGTGCTCGCGGTGCTTATGCCCGTAGAGAGGACAAGGTGGCGTTTGCTCCTGCCGAAAACGTAAAAGAGGTGATCGATACCACTGGCGCGGGCGATTATTTTGCCGCAGGTTTTCTGTACGGCTTCAGCGCTGGCAAACCTTTAGAAACGTGTCTCAAAATGGGAAGTATACTTTCAGGAGCCATCATACAGCACGTTGGCGCAACACTCAGCAACGATATTTGGAATGAAATCAATATTAAAATAACAGAAACCGAGAAGATTTAGAGATGAAAAACGTATCTTCGCTCAAAATAAAAAGAGATAGATGATGAAGAAATCTTTCCTAAGCTTACTATTCGTAGCTTGCTGCTTGTCCAGTATAGCCCAAACTGGTCACAATTGGGAAATCAGCAAAAACCTAAACATCTTCAACACGCTTTATAAAACGTTGGACTTGTATTATGTGGACACACTCGATGCCAAACCTCTTATTGAAGACGCGATTGGCTATATGCTAAGCAATCTGGATGAATACACCAAGTATTTTCCGCAAAACGAAAAAGCCGATCTGAAACAAATGATCGAAGGTAAATATGCAGGTATCGGAGCCCTAATTCGTTATTATAAGAAGAAGGATCGTTGCATTATTGGTGAACCCTATGAAGGGTTACCTGCCGCAGAAGCTGGTCTGAAATCGGGAGATTTGATTTTATCTATCGATGGAAAGGATACGGGTGTAAAAGGGACAAAAGACTTGGCAGACTATACGTCTTCTGTGTCCTCTGCTCTTCGCGGCGAACCTGGCACTTCTTTTCAAATCGTGGTGCAACGCTTAAGCGAAAAAGAACCTCTTACCTTTCAAATCACGCGCCGCGCCATCCAATTACCCGCAATGCCTTATTACGGGATGATGGCAAACAACGTGGGGTATATTTGTTTAGACCAGTACCTCGAGAATTGCTCGCGTGAAGTGCGCAATGCAATTGTTGAATTGAAACAAAAAGGAGCAACCTCGCTCATTCTCGACCTTCGCAACAACGGAGGCGGACTGCTGAGCGAAGCTACCGAAATTCTGAATCTCTTTCTGCCTCGTGGACAAAAATTGGTGGAAACGAAAGGAAAAATGGAATCTGTCAACGTTTCCTATTCTACAAGAGTGGAACCCCTTGATCCTAAAATACCCTTGGTTGTCTTGGTAAACGAAGGTACGGCCTCGGCAAGTGAAATCACAGCGGGTGCGCTTCAAGACTACGACCGCGCCCTTATCGTAGGCGAACGCACGTATGGCAAAGGACTGGTTCAGCAGCCTCGTGAAATGCCCTTTGGCGGCACCTTGAAGCTCACCACGTCTAAATACTATATTCCGAGTGGACGGTGCATTCAGAAAAGAGACTATCAGCATCGCAATGCCGATGGACGTGCTCGTGTTATCCCCGATAGTCTTACTCGTGTGTTTTATACCAAAGCAAAACGAGAAGTGCGGGACGGAGGAGGAATTACGCCTGATGTGATCGTCAAAGAGGACAGTTTACCCAACTTGATTTTATATTTAAGTCAAAGTGATGAACTTATCGACTACGTTACGCTTTACCTCGCGGCGCATCCCAACATTCCAGCGGCAGAGGTCTACGATTTCCCCGAAGAACACTATGCCGACTTTAAAGAATACATCAAAAAAAGTGGGTTCACCTACGACCGACAAAGTAAAAAAGCACTCGATTTACTAAAGCGGATGGCAGAATTCGAAGGCTATTCGGCAAGCACAAAAGAGGAATTTAAAGCGCTTGAAACAAAACTCACGCACAATGAAGAATCCGATTTGGATTATTGGAAAGCTGACATTAAAAAAGTGATCAATGCAGAAATTATGCGCCGTGTATACTACAAGAAAGGCGAACTTCGTAACCTTCTCAATGGCGACAAAATGTTTACAGAAGCTTGTCGAATACTCACCCATCCTGCGGAATATAAAAAAGCATTGAAGTAAAAACGCTTCTCTATCTGCTGCGCGCGTAGATGGAATGTTAAAAATGGACGGTTCAATTGTTGTCGTTCGTTAAAGAGAATTTGCATTTCGCTCTAAAATGAAGTACCTTTGCAGGAGCAATAAGCAGAAAGCCCCCTAGACATAGTCTCTAGGGGGCTTTTTGATGCCCTAAAAATCCAAAAAAGAAGGAGAACGACCTCTCAGATAGTTTTTAGAAGCCCGCAGGTAGTTTTATTTTTCTGCGGACTTTCTGCATCGAAGTGCCCGATCCGTTTGTCCAACATTGAACGAAAGTTATAAATCTATAAATATGAAGTGGCTAAATTTCGAGGCAACGCCCCAACTATTTCTCCGAATGGCAAACGGAGGAAGGGAGCAAACGCGTTCCTTCTTTGGCGTTCTCAAAGGAAACGACCACACCACTTTGCCCAAGTATTGACCCCCTTGCTGCTCGAAAAGGCGATGTTTTTTGGTTTTGTCGTGGTCTGCCACGTGTCTCCTTCAAAAAGGCCCGCACGTAGTCCATTTGATGTGACGCAATTGGAAGAAAACTTTTATTGAAAATAGATTGCAAATTATTTGGTTATCAAGTAGAAAAAGCGTATTTTTGCACTGTATGATGAAGTGAGGGGCTTGGAGAAAGTTCCTCACTTTGTTTTAACGTATTGTTAGAATGATAGATAGAAGCATTGTAAAGCAGTTGGTTGACGAATGGTTGGAGGATAAAGATTACTTTATGACCGACCTGACTGTCAGTGTAGACAACAAGATCGTGATCGAGATAGATCACGAAGAGGGTGTATGGATTGAAGATTGTGTGGAATTAAGCCGCTATATTCAAGATCACGTAGACCGAGAAGAAGAGGACTACGAACTAGAAGTTGGTAGTGCGGGTATTGGGCAACCTTTTAAAGTTGTTCAACAGTATGTTAACCATATCGGCAAGGGTGTAGAAGTGCTCACTGCGCAAGGACGGAAGCTATCAGGTTTGCTGAAAGCCGCAAATGCGGAAGATTTTGTGGTGGCGGTAAGCAAAAAGGTAAAAGTAGAAGGTTCCAAACGCCCTAAAATGGTGGAAGAAGACGAAACATTCCGCTATGATGGCATTAAGTATGCAAAATATCTTATATCATTTAAATAGAAAACAATAATAAAAGATAAAACAACAATGGCAAAGAAAAAAGAAGAGACGATAAGTTTAATTGATACTTTCTCAGAATTTAAAGAGACAAAAAATATAGATCGCACCACGATGGTAGGTGTGCTTGAAGAGAGCTTTCGTAGTGTTATCTCGAAGCTGTTTGGTTCCGATGAAAACTTTGATGTGATTGTGAACCCAGACAAGGGCGACTTTGAGATATATAGAAATAGAGAGGTTGTGGCCGATTGTGATGTGACAGACGAAAACAAACAAATCTCTCTCACCGCGGCCCGTCTGATAGCGGCCGATTACGAAATTGGCGAAGAGGTGAGCGAAACCATCGATTTCGCAAAATTTGGTCGTCGGGCCATTCTTACGCTACGTCAAACACTTGCTGGTAAGGTGCTTGAACTCGAACACGACTCTTTATATAATAAGTACAAAGATCGAGTGGGCGAAGTGATCAGTGCAGAGGTCTATCAGATCTGGAAAAAAGAAATGCTACTCGTTGATGACGAGGGTAATGAACTGTTGCTACCTAAAGATCAGCAAATACCTGGTGATTTCTACCATAAAGGAGATACCGTACGTGCCGTAGTGCAGCGTGTAGACAATTCAAATAACAATCCGAAAATCTACATCAGTCGTACCGCACCAGAATTTTTACAACGCCTGATAGAGGCAGAGGTTCCTGAAATAGGCGATGGCTTAATCACGGTGAAGCGTGTAGCGCGCATACCAGGAGAACGCGCGAAGATAGCGGTGGAAAGTTATGACGATCGCATCGATCCCGTAGGAGCCTGCGTCGGTATTAAAGGTAGTCGTATACACGGTATTGTACGTGAATTGAAGAACGAAAATATAGATGTTGTAAACTATACTTCAAATATATCGCTATTTATTCAACGCGCATTAAGCCCTGCAAAAGTGTTGAACATTAGCTTAGACGAAGAGAATAAGAAGGCAGAAGCTTATCTCAAACCAGAAGAAGTGTCACTTGCAATCGGTAAGAGTGGCACCAACATAAAACTAGCTTGCTTGCTGACGGGATACACCATTGACGTGTTCCGTGAATTAGAGCAAAATGATGAGGTCGATGATATCTACTTAGATGAATTCTCGGATGAGATAGATGTTTGGGTCTTAGATGCGATCAAGAAGATAGGACTAGATACAGCGCGCGCGGTGCTGAATGCCCCTCGCGAAATGCTCATTGAGAAAGCCGACTTAGAAGAGGACACTGTAGATGAAGTTCTACACATATTAAAAGCAGAATTTGAGGACGAAGAAGTATGAGTATAAGACTAAATAAGGTAATTAAAGAATTCAATGTAGGGCAACAGACAATTGTTGAGTATCTACATAAAAAGGGCTTCGAGATCGAATCGAATCCCAATGCTAAACTTTCTGACGAGCAGTTCAATCTCGTCAAGAGTGAGTTTGGTACGGATAAGAACTTGCGTTCTGAAGCCGAGAAACTTATTCAAGGCCGACAAAACAAGGAAAAGAAGGGTTCTATTTCTCTTAAAACGGAAGATATGATTAAAACAGAAATTCCAGAAGACAGTCGTCCTAAGTTTAAAACTGTTGGGCGTATCGATTTAGATGCTCCAGCAAAACCTGCTGCACCCCAACCTACACTTGTATCTACTCCTTCTCCAGAACCTGTATCTGCTCCAGAACCCGTTCCTGTTTCAGCATCCACTCCTGTTCCAGAACCCGTATCTGCTCCAGAACCCGTTCCTGCCCCAACTCCTGTTCCCATGCAAAGCGAAGCGAAAAAAGTAGAAGCGAAAAAGGAAAAAGAAGAGTCTATGAAAATGCTTGTAGAAGAAAAGACCGAAGCTGTATCGAAGGAAACACAACCCGAAGTTGCGGTTTCAGAGCCGAAGGACGAAAAGGCGGAAGCTCAAGTTTATAAGGCAAAAGAGAGTAAATCCAAGGGCCCTAAACCACAAACCACCGTAGAGGAACGTACTGCGGCTGTGGGTTCAGAAAACGATGGAGTCTTTACCCTTCATCAACCCACAGAACTTTCTGCTCCTAAAATTCTTGGTACAATAGATTTGAACAGTATCAATCAAACGACTAGACCAAAGAAGAAAACAAAGGAAGAAAAGAAGAAAGAGCGTGAAGAAAAGAATAGAACCGCTCATCCAAACGCAACGGCTGCTGATGGACAGAAAAAGAAGCGTACACGTATCAATAAAGAGAAAGTAGACGTTTCGGCGGCTTCGAATCAACAAGGAAATACCGCAAATGGCGCTCCGCGTACAGGTACGGGTGCTCCGCGTACAGGTGCTCCTCGTACAGGGACTGGTGCTCCTCGTACAGGTGCTGGCGCAAATAACAACACGAATGGTCAGCGTCCTCATCATTTTACAGGCAATCGTCCGAATCAAACTTCGGGTGCAGGTGGTAATAACGCCAATCGCTCTCGTCGTCCAGGAAGTCCGCTACCACAGCCACAGAAGGCTGAAGTTTCAGATGAAGATGTAGCAAAGCAGGTAAAAGAGACATTGGCACGCCTCACGAGTAAGGGTAAAAATGGAAAAGGCGCGAAGTATCGTAAAGAGAAACGCGACAATGCGCGTATTAAAGAAGTACGACTCAATGAAGAAGCCGCTGAAGACAGAACGTTGAAAATAACGGAATTTGTTACGGCGAATGAATTGGCAAGTATGATGGACCTACCTGTAACGAGAGTTATTGGAACGTGTATGAGCATTGGTATGATGGTAAGTATCAACCAACGTCTTGATGCAGAGACCATCAATCTCGTAGCAGAAGAATTTGGATATAAAACAGAATACGTGAGTGCGGATGTCGCAGAAGCAGTGACCGAAGAGATAGACAACGAGGAAGATTTACTTCCACGCGCTCCGATTGTCACCGTAATGGGACACGTTGACCACGGTAAAACATCTTTGCTCGACTACGTTCGTAAAGCAAATGTGATAGCTGGTGAAGCCGGTGGTATCACGCAGCATATTGGAGCTTACAATGTGACGCTTGAAGATGGTCGTCAAATCACATTCCTTGATACTCCGGGTCACGAAGCCTTTACCGCCATGCGTGCTCGTGGAGCTCAGGCTACGGACATTGCGATCATCATTATCGCAGCCGATGATGACATTATGCCTCAAACCAAAGAGGCCATCAATCACGCGATGGCAGCCAATGTGCCTATCGTTTTTGCAATCAATAAAATAGATAAACCTACCGCCAATCCAGATAAAATCAAAGAGGGACTCGCACAGATGAACTTCTTGATTGAAGAATGGGGTGGTAAATACCAGAGTCAAGATATTTCGGCAAAGAAAGGTGCGGGCGTAAAGGAATTGCTCGAAAAAGTACTTCTCGAAGCAGAAATGCTAGAACTGAAAGCAAATCCGCACCGCAAGGCGACAGGTACCGTTATTGAATCGTCTCTTGACAAAGGACGTGGCTATGTGGCAACGGTGCTCGTGAGCAACGGTACGCTTAATCAAGGAGATATTGTACTTGCAGGCACAAACTATGGACGTGTGAAGGCACTCTTCAATGAGCGCAATCAACGTGTAGACAGTATCGGTCCAGCTCGTGCTGCTACCTTACTCGGATTTAATGGCGCGCCACAGGCTGGTGACACGTTCCACGTGATGGAGACAGAACAGGAAGTACGCGACATTGCAACGAAACGCGAACAGCTACAGCGCGAACAAGGAATACGTACGCAAAAAATGCTTACGCTCGACGAGGTGGGTCGCCGTATCGCTTTAGGTGGATTCCAAGAACTCAATGTGATTGTAAAGGGCGACGTAGACGGTTCGGTAGAGGCGTTGAGCGATTCGCTTATCAAGCTATCTACAGAGAAAATCGTGGTCAACGTTATTCACAAGGGGGTCGGTCAGATTTCTGAGAACGATGTTACGCTTGCCGCAGCGTCCGAGGCCATTATCATTGGCTTCCAAGTTCGTCCAAGTATTGCTGCGCGTCGTCAAGCAGAACAACAAGGAGTAGACATTCGTCTGTATTCTATCATCTACGATGCGATCGAAGAGGTGAAGACAGCGATGGAAGGTATGCTTGAACCTGTACTTAAGGAGGAAATTACATCGACGATTGATGTTCGTCAAGTTTATCGTATTACCAAAGTGGGAACGGTTGCTGGAGCCTTCGTGAGCGATGGTAAGGTGAAACGTTCCGACAAGGCACGCCTTATTCGTGATGGAATCGTAGTCTTTACAGGTCAGATTGATGCGCTAAAACGCTTTAAAGATGATGTGAAAGAAGTGAACGTAAACTTTGAGTGTGGTATCAGTCTTGTAAACTTCAACGACATTCAAGAGGGTGACGTGATTGAAACTTTCCAAGAAGTAGAAGTAAAACAGAAATTGTAATCTAAAAAGAATAGAATTATGTTCCTCGACATTATTATAATCGTATTACTAGCGTGGGGAGCCTACAAAGGATGGACGAGCGGCTTCTTGAAGCAGCTCGTTTCCTTATTAGGATTTCTCGTCGGGTTGTTTGTTGCCAATATGCTTTATCGGTCGTTTGGCGATTTTCTAGCTCCACAATTAGGCGCGAGTCCAACGACCGCAAATATTTTGGCCTTTATCGTGATCTGGGTGATGGTTCCGCTTTTACTCGGCATGCTTGTCGCTCTGCCCTCCAAGTGGATGCGCGGCACGGCATTAGGTGTGTTTAATAATATTCTCGGACTTCTTGTAGGGGTTTTGAAGTATCTTGTCTTGCTCTGTTGCTTGTTCAAGGTGATAGGTTTTCTAGGGATGGCGAGTACAGAGAAAAAAGAAGCATCGCACTTGTATGCACCCGTTGTTCATTCCCTTGATTTTGTTTTCGATGAGGCGGTAAGCAAGGTGGCTTCACAAAAAGAACATTCTACGATAGATTCCACGAAACAAGAAGAATAAGAGATCACGATTATGGCAGAGAAAAATAAGTTTATCAAAGAAGTAGCGGATAAAAAATATGAGTATGGCTTCATCACAGATGTGCATACTGAAATTATAGAAAAAGGGCTCAGTGAAGAGGTCATTCGGCTTATTTCTACTAAAAAAGAAGAGCCTGAATGGTTGCTTGAATTTAGGTTGAAGGCTTATCGTTATTGGCTAACGCAAGAGTGTCCCACTTGGGGGCACGTGCATTTGCCTAAAATAGACTATCAATCTATATCCTATTATGCCGACCCTACTAAAAAGAAAGAGGGGAATACCTCCAAAGAGATCGATCCAGAACTGATGAAAACTTTCGATAAGTTGGGCATTCCTCTTGAAGAACGTTTGGCGTTGAGTGGCGTAGCGGTGGATGCTGTGATGGATTCGGTGTCGGTTAAAACGACCTTTAAAGAAAAACTATCAGAGCGAGGTATTATCTTTTGTTCTTTTAGTGAAGCGGTACGTGAATACCCCGATTTAGTACGTGAGTATTTAGGCTCTGTGGTGCCTTATCGCGATAATTATTTTGCAGCACTCAATAGTGCAGTGTTTAGTGATGGCTCGTTTGTTTATATACCCAAAGGCACTCGTTGCCCGATGGAACTTTCCACCTATTTCCGTATCAATGCACTCAATACAGGACAATTCGAGCGAACTCTCATCGTTTGTGACGAAGGTTCTTATGTTAGTTATCTCGAAGGATGTACGGCACCGATGCGCGATGAAAATCAACTTCATGCCGCGATTGTGGAAATTGTGGTTAATGCGAATTCCGAAGTGAAATATTCTACGGTGCAAAACTGGTATCCAGGCGATGAAAATGGGAAGGGCGGCGTTCTCAACCTTGTTACAAAGCGCGGACATCTGCGTGGTGAAAACAGTAAATTATCGTGGACTCAGGTGGAAACGGGTTCTGCGATTACGTGGAAATATCCAAGTTGTATCCTTACTGGCGATCATGCAGTGGCAGAGTTCTATTCTGTAGCGGTGACCAATAATCACCAAGAAGCCGATACGGGCACGAAGATGATACACATTGGCAAAAATACGCGTAGCACGATTGTGAGCAAAGGTATTTCAGCGGGTAAGAGTCAAAACTCTTATCGTGGACTTGTAAAGGTGAACTCGAAAGCCGACAAAGCTCGTAATTATAGCTCGTGTGATTCGCTCTTGCTCGGAAGTACCTGCGGGGCACATACCTTCCCTTATATAGATTCCCAGAACGATACGGCTATCATAGAGCATGAAGCTACGACTTCTAAAATATCGGAAGATCAGCTTTTTTATTGTAATCAGCGAGGCATTACGACCGAAGCTGCTGTCGATCTTATTGTCAACGGCTATGCAAAAGAAGTGCTCAATAAGCTTCCGATGGAGTTTGCCGTGGAAGCTCAAAAATTGCTTTCTGTTTCGCTCGAAGGTAGTGTAGGATAGCGGTTTTCGACTTTTGTTTCGAGGCGCAGCCTGTTTTTATGAAAAGAGACAACATTCCCAAAAAAGGCGTGTGATGCTATCGTACTGCCGAGAGGTCGTTAAAAAATAGCCTTACACGCCTTTGCGTAGAAGGGATGAGCAACGTGCTTCAACATAAAATTCATTCAAACAAACTATTATATGACTATCGACACTTTTATCACCCTCCTGATTCAGGAACT
>JAVVVP010000065.1:0-12995 GCA_036652575.1 Bacteroidaceae bacterium | reverse complement strand
TTAGCCTTTTCGGGTGCTTTTTCTATTACGGCGGGCTCCCAACAAGCTGGTAATTTTCAAGGGTCTCATGGCCGAACTTTTCCGTCATTTCCTTAGCACCACGACTTTTGGCTATCCATGTAAGCGCAAGGTTTCTTCTACTGAACTTATTTAAGTTAGGCGCATTTAATTGATGCCCGTCTTCTCATGGGGTCGTTGAATCGTTATGATTGAAAAACGCAAAATAAATCTAGACTAAAAAGGTTTCATAAAGACAAACTAGTAGATTCTATTTTTTTTGTGGTCTTAGAATTACCCCTTTGAGACCTCTGGAAAGTTTATAAAAATCATTAACAATCCGCCTTGCTTTAGGACTCGTTTTTGAGTGGCCTATCAGCTGCAACGAGCGAAAAAAAGACGGAGAAAAAGATTTTTTGGAACGACGAAGGCAAAACGCGAAAAGAAACTTTAAGATATAACGAGTCTAAAGCGGTGTTTTCTTTTAGTTCGTTCACATTCTCGTGCTCTAGTTGCGCTTTTTTGCTCGAAAATGCGCATTCGCGAAGCAGCAAAAAAGTGAACAAGTCCTGGGGTAGGTTTCAAAAGGCGGCATCTAATTAAAAAAAGTCCAGGGATCGTTGCGCTTTTCTGACCACTCGGGGGAAAAAGCGGTGAAGTTTACGCGATTCTCAGCGATTAGCGGCGGCTGAAAAAAGAACGAATATTAATGCTGTTTTCCTTATTTTTAAACAAATCCGAAAAATACAGCGAATTCAAAAGAGGCGCGCTATCAAAAAAAGGATGCGTCTAGGATGCTTTTAGTCCGTTGTCTTCTGTTTGCTTGAAGAAAGGTTGAAACGTTTTTTATAGGCAGATTTTTATAGATCGATGGTGAGCTCTACAGGGCAGTGGTCCGATCCATATATTTCGCTTAGAATGCGTGCATCTATTAGTTGTGGCTGCAAACGGTTGGAGGTGAGGAAATAATCGATGCGCCAGCCCGTATTCTTTTCGCGTGCGTGAAAACGATATGACCACCACGAATACGCATCACTTGTTGTTGGATAGAAGAATCGAAATGTGTCGGTAAAACCAGCTTTCAATAATTGTGTGAACTTTTCGCGTTCTTCATCGCTAAATCCTGGATTTTTGTGGTTTGATTTTGGATTTTTAAGGTCTATTTCTTGGTGTGCCACGTTTAAGTCACCACATACAATGGTGGGTTTCTTTTGATCTAACAGAAGCACGTGCTTTCGAAAATCCTCCTCCCATTGCATTCGGTAGTCGATCCGTTTTAATTCCTCTTGTGAATTGGGGGTGTAGACTGTAACGAGAAAGAACTTCTCCATTTCGATTGTGATAACGCGTCCTTCGTGGTTGTGTGCTTCGTTATCCAATCCATACGTAACGGAAAGAGGGGTGTGGCGCATAAAAACGCAGGTACCAGCGTATCCCTTTTTTTCAGCATCGTTCCATACCGATTGATACCCTTCGAAAGAAAGATCTATTTGCCCTTTTTGTAGTTTGGTTTCCTGTAAACAGAAAAAGTCGGCATCCGAAGCGTTGACTACGTCTTTAAAACCTTTGGTGCAGCAAGCTCTTAGCCCGTTGACGTTCCATGAGATAAACTTCATAAGTAGGTATTTCTTGTTTTATTATTGACTATAAAAGGTTACAAAGATAGGTTTTTTCTCAATGCGAAGGCATCTTCTTTCCTTTTTATGCGGTTTAAGTTCTTTTTTTTATTTATCTTTGTGGTACTTACTAATATTCTGCTTTACTAATAAAAATAATTTATGACGATACGATCTCTATTTTCCTTTTTGGCGGTAGCTTCCACGCTTTCAGTCGCAGCACAGCCACAGGTTAAGTTTACTCAAATGCAGCAGCCCTTAGGTACCATCTTGTGGCATACTCCTAGTGAGACAACGTTTGAGTTGACGAACGTAGGCGATAAACCGCTCCTCATTGAGGAGGTACGCACTTCGTGTGCTTGTACGGTGGCGATGTGGACGAAGGATTCGATACAGCCTGGTGCAAAGGGGCAGATTCGTGCTACGTTTGATGCCGAAATGCTAGGACACTTTGAAAAGAGCGTGCAAGTGAAAACAAATGCCAGTGCCGAAGCGTTTTATCTTGTGATGAAGGGTGACGTGGTGCGTGAATTGGTTGATTATAAGGGGAATTACACCTTTCAGGTGGGCGAAGTGCTCTTTAGTACAGACGATGTAGAATTCGATAATGTAAATGTGGGTGATCGCCCGCAACAAGTGGTTCGTTTGATTAACACGGGAAAGCGTCCATATATGCCAACGCTGATGCACTTACCTAAATATTTGAGTGTGCAGGCCGTTCCCGAAGAGGTGCGCGGAGGGCGTACGGGTAAACTCATCATCACGTTAAATAGTAAAGCACTTCCCGATATGGGGCTGACCAAAACCTCGGTCTTTGTGAGCCGTTATCCAGGTGATCGCGTGAGTTCGGAGCGTGAAATGTCTATTTCGGCTGTATTGTTACCTGCTTTCTCTCAATTATCGCAAGAGCAGTTAGCACAAGCTCCATCGCTTTTGCTTGATAAAGAGCGTGTGTTGCTTGATTTGCAAGAGGGTCATAAAAAAGCAAAAGGAGTGGTGGAGTTGACCAATAAAGGAAATTCACTTCTTAAAATTAGTGCGTTGCAAGTGTTTAACTCGGCGATCAATGTGGAGCTCAATAAGCAGGAACTAGAACCAGGCGAAAGTGCAAAATTGAAAATGGCAATCGAAGCGAAATATCTGAAAAAGAAGAAAGGACGTTTGCGCGTGATGTTAATTACGAATGATCCGAAGAACGCAAAGGTATTTATAGACATCAAAACGAGTAAAAATGAAATGTGATGGAACATCTTGAAAATAACGAAGTATACAAAGGACTCTCTGTTCAAAAAGGAGCGGTGAGCCTTGGTACGGTGAACCCTTATTTAAAGCATCGTTCTTTTCGTCGGCATCGTTTGACGGTGGGCGACTATGTGGAGGGCATACTGAAAGGAGATGTATCCATACTCAGTCAGGCGGTGACGCTCGCCGAGAGCGTTTTGCCTGAGCACGAAGCCATTGCGCAAGAAGTAATTGAAAAATGCTTGCCCTTTGCAGGTAAGAGCATAAGAGTTGGAATAAGTGGCGTACCTGGAGCAGGTAAAAGTACGTCTATTGATGAGTTTGGCGTTCATCTGCTCGAACGCTTCGGCGGAAAGCTTGCCGTGCTAGCCATCGATCCTTCGAGCGAACGCAGTAAGGGCAGTATCTTGGGCGATAAAACGCGTATGGAAAAGCTTGCCGTACACAAGGATTCCTTTATACGCCCTAGTCCAACGGCTGGTTCGTTAGGCGGTGTGGCGCGTAAAACGCGTGAGTCCATCGTGCTATGTGAAGCGGCGGGCTTTGATAAGATTTTTGTAGAAACCGTAGGCGTAGGGCAGAGCGAGACCGTGTGTCATTCTATGGTCGATTTTTTCTTACTCATTCAATTGGCGGGTACGGGCGATGAGTTGCAAGGCATCAAACGTGGCATTATGGAAATGGCGGATGGCATTGTGATCAATAAATGTGATGGTGAGAATGTAGAGAAAAGTAAACTTGCAGCGAATCATTATCGCAATGCGTTGCGTTTATTTCCTCTGCCCGATAGTGGGTGGTGTCCGCAGGTGTTATGCTATTCAGGATTCTATGCGTTGGGCATTCAAGAAGTGTGGGATAGCGTGCTTTCTTATTTCGATTTTGTAAAGAAAAATGGCTATTTTGATGCTCGCCGCAAGGAGCAAAGCAAATTCTGGATGTACGAAACCATTAATGAATATTTGCATCATCACTTCTACGATAATGAACAAATAAGTAGTTTGCTAAAAGACGAAGAGGGGCGCGTGCTCCGTGGAGAACAAACCTCGTTTGCTGCTGCCGAAGTGATGCTGCATACCTATTTCGAATTACTTAAAACACCACAACCTTAACTAAAAAAAGAATGTTATGAATCTACTTGTAATGGCTTTAAGTGTAGCACTTCTCTTCTTGATTGTGCTGAGTGTGAAATTGAATTTAAAAAAGAAGATGAGTGAGTTAATCGTTCGGAACGTGCCATTCTATACGTTTGTTGCAAATGATAAAGTAGAAGTTCTTTCTACAAATTACTATGACATCAACGTTGATGCACCTCGAACAGAGCCTATTATTCTTGGAAATGTGTTGCAATGTAAGAATGCTTGTGATTCGGGGTGCTGTGGCACTCACTCCCAGTGTAATCATTGTGTAATTCGTTCGTCTATTGTAAAATCGTTTACAACGAATCAACCGTTTTATGATGTTGAGGCGCATCTGAAACTCTACAACCGAAACCACGAAGCCGTGGATACGGATGTAGCGGTGACGGGCAAACCTCTACTTCTAAAAGGCGAGCCGCATATACTCTTGTCTGTACGCGATATAACAACTTATAAAGCACTGCAGCATCGCTTTATTGAAAATGAGTATAAATTGAACCATTTGATTCGAGAGAAAGATTTATATCTGAAACTGGTGGAAGAACTCGGCTCCGATACCGATGGAAAATTGAATATCGTGGCACGAATAGAAAAGGAAAAGGATGAACTAATGAAGTTTGATTTGGCACAACAGAAAGTGTCGGATCCCATTCGAAGCGTGCTGCCCACGGTGTTGATGGTCACAACGGATGATGAAATGTATCAATGTTGTATGGATTTTATAAGTAGAAAATATCAACTGCTGCGTGCCACTTCGGCGGAAGAAGCTTTGACGCTCTATTTGTATGCAAAGGTAGATGCTATTTTATTGGGCTCGGAACTAGAACTGTGTGAGCAAATAGCCTTAACCGATGCGATGCAGTGCTCGAAAGGGAAGCAACCGATTGTGCTCCTAACTAAGGTTGGCGCTTCGCCTATCGGAACTTTTGATGCTTCGATTTCGCTTCCTCTTTCGCAAGAAAAACTAGAAAAAGTATTGACCGACCTTCACGTATAGAACCAAAAGAAAAGCGTATGAAGTATTCGTTGATAATCCCGGTGTACAATCGTCCAAACGAAGTGGCAGAATTGCTTGAAAGTCTGACCACTCAAACGCGGACAGACTTTGAAGTGGTGGTGGTAGAGGATGGTTCATCCGTGTCTTGTAAAAGGGTGGTGGAGGCGTATGCCGATCAGCTGAATCTTCATTATTTCGAAAAACCCAATTCAGGACCAGGGCAAACGCGTAATTATGGCGCGGAGCGTAGTCGTGGCGATTATTTGTTGATTCTTGACTCCGATTGCGTGATACCCCCCAACTATCTGTCGGCGATCGATGCATTTTTGGAGACAAACCAGGTAGATGCCTTTGGCGGTCCTGACCGTGCGCATGACTCGTTTACATCGTTGCAAAAAGCCATAAGTTATGCGATGACCTCCTTTTTTACAACGGGCGGTATACGGGGTGGTAAAAAGAAGCTGGACAAGTTCTATCCTCGTAGTTTCAATATGGGCGTTCGTGCGAGTGTGTATAAGGCACTTGGCGGATTCTCAAAGATGCGCTTTGGGGAGGATATAGATTTTAGCATTCGTATTTTTAAAGAAAAATACCGCTGCGAACTCATACCCGATGCATGGGTATGGCATAAGCGAAGAACTGATTTTAGAAAGTTCTTTAAACAAGTGCATAATTCAGGCATTGCACGCATCAATCTTTATAAAAAATATCCAGAGTCGCTCAAATTAGTACATTTGCTCCCGATGGTGTTCACCCTTGGTGTGGTGGGCTTGTTGCTTTGCTCCGTATTTTGTTTGTGGAGTTTGCTCCCGCTAGGTTTGTTCGCGCTCCTTATTTTCATAGATGCTTCTGTTGCAGAGCGTAGTGTCGTGATAGGAGGTGAAGCGGTGGTGGCCTCGTTTGTGCAACTTTTGGGTTATGGAACAGGTTTTCTTCGCTCTTGGTGGCAACGTTGTGTGTTAGGTAAGGAGGATTTCGAAGCGTTTAAAACAACTTTTTATAAATAATGGCTGCGCGTTTAAGTATAGCAAAATGGGATGAAGCCGATCGCCCACGGGAAAAGATGGCAGCGTTGGGTTCTATGGCGTTAAGTCCAGCGGAACTCTTAGCCATACTCATTGGGTCGGGAAGTTCGGATGAAAACGCGGTGACACTGATGCGACGTATCCTGAACGATTGCAACAATAATTTGAATACATTGGGCAAAAAGACCATCGATCAACTCTGCGCGTATAAAGGCATTGGACCCGCAAAGGCGATCACGATTCTTGCCGCGTGTGCATTGGGGTATCGATGCGTGAAAACAGAGGCGGAAGTGCGCCCTCAATTGAATTCGTCTCATTTGATTTATACTCATTTCTTGCCCTATCTGCATCATTTGCAGAATGAAGAGTTTTGGTTGGTCTTGCTCAATCGTAATTTACGCGAAGTGAAAACGTGCCGTATCGGGCAGGGAGGACTAGACCTGTCGATTGTAGATGTGCGCCTTGTGATGCGGGAGATTCTGATCAACCATGCCACTGCGTATGCAGTATGCCATAATCATCCATCGGGTGCTGTGCAGCCGAGCCAATATGATGATAAGGTGACAGAGCAACTCCGCAAGGCGAGTGATTTGCTGAACGTAAAGCTTCTAGACCATCTTATAATAGGCAATGAGAACTATTATAGTTACGCCGATGAGGGACGATTATAATTCATAACTAATAATTAAAACTGAAATATGGACCTAAACGAAAAAATAGCAATAGAAGAAAAAATCGTAGAAATGATTAAGACGGTTTATGATCCTGAGATACCTGTTAATGTGTATGACTTAGGACTTATTTATCGTATCGAGTTAAAAGAGGATGGAGTGCTCGATGTAGATATGACGCTAACGGCTCCGAATTGTCCTGCTGCTGATTTCATTATGGAAGATGTTCGGCAAAAAGTGGAAAGTGTGGAAGGAGTTCGTCAAGCTACGGTCAATCTTGTTTTTGAACCAGAATGGGACAAAGAGATGATGAGTGAGGAGGCGAAAGTGGACCTCGGATTTATGTAAACAAAACAATTATGTCATTCTTGATTTTATGAAGAATATCTATTTTATTTCGGATGCTCATCTCGGTTCGTGGGCTTTGCCACATACCCGGACACAGGAGCGGCGCTTGGTAACGTTCCTTGATGATATTAAGGAGAAAGCCGCTGCCGTATATATGCTGGGCGATATGTTCGACTTCTGGCACGAATATAAGTTGGCGGTACCAAAGGGTTTTACGCGCTTTCTGGGTAAAGTAAGCGAATTGACGGATCGGGGTGTTGAAGTTCACTTTTTTACGGGGAACCACGATATTTGGTGTGGAGACTATCTGGAAAAAGAGTGTGGCGTGATACTCCATCGTAGAACGCTCACGACGGAAATTTATGGTAAAGTGTTTATGATGGCACATGGTGATGGCTTAGGCGCTCGCGACCGTAAATACAAATTACTTCGTCGCATTTTTCATAATCCTATTTGCCAAACACTTTTTGCTGCCATTCATCCGCGCTGGGGCTTACAGTTTGGCTTGCAATGGGCAAAGCAGAGTAGACTGAAACGTGTGGACGGGAAAGAACCCGACTATATGGGCGAAGATCAGGAAGACCTCGTTCTTTTTGCGAAAGACTATTTGCATTCGCATTCAGAGATAAACTATTTTCTTTTTGGACATCGCCATATAGAATTAGATCTTATGCTAAATCGTTCCTCTCGTTTGCTGTTGCTGGGTGATTGGATTTATCAGTTTACGTATGCGGTCTATGATGGTGAGCATCTCTTTTTGGAAAATTACGTAGAAGGAGATAGCCAATAAATTGTTTACTCAAAACTACATCCACGTGCCACGTATTCATAGAGTTCACGATAGAAACGATGGCGCGTAAGGGTGGCTATATCGCCAATGATTATGAGTTTCATTCGTGCACGTGTGATGGCTACGTTCATTCGTCGGAGGTCGGACAGGAAACCTATTTGCCCCTGCTCGTTGGCTCGCACCATACTGATAAGGATGACATCGCGTTCTTGACCTTGAAAACCATCTACGGTGTTGATTGTGAATTGCCGACGAAAGGGCTTGAACCACGCTTCGTGAGAGAGCTTTTTACGAAGTAATTGTACTTGCGCTTTATAAGGCGAAATAACGCCAAAGTCGATACCTTCATCCAGCATGCGTTGCTTTCCGATGCGTTCTATGTACGTTTTTATGGTTTGTACCGCCAATTGTGCCTCGGCTGTATTCCGCTTTCCATCATTTTCTCCTACGAGTTCTTCGTGTACAAATGCTGTCGCCTCGTCAGTACTCTCGTTCGGAGTGTCTATCCACGTGATCGGAGTATCTAAATCGAGAATGCCCCGATGACTTACTTCTGGAGCACTTTTCATTTTTCCTTCATAAAACCAATGCGATGAGAATTGCATGAGGGCATCACTCATTCGATATTGCATCGTGAGTAGGCTCACGGCCTTGGGTTTATTCTCTACGACTACTTGCATGAGCGTTCGGTTCAACCCTTGTCGAGCGGCTTCGATACATTTAATGGTAGGTGGTAATTGTTGATGGTCGCCTGCTAAAATCACTCGTTTGGCTTTCCGTATGGCTATCCAGCAAGCCGCTTCTAAGGCTTGAGCTGCTTCGTCAATAAACAAGGTGTCATACTGCTGATTCTGAAGAATCTGGTTGGCTGAACTGGTCAACGTACAAGCAATTACACGGGCTTCTGAAAACAGACTTTCGCGAATACGTCTTTCTATTTCTGAGGCATGGTCTCGCAAGTGTGCTATCTTTTGATGAAACGAGTCGCTACGACCGCTTCGAGGTGTGGCATAAAGTTGACGAAGGTCTCGGCGAATAGCCCACAGTTGAGGATAGTCGGGATGAGCTTCAAATCGCCGCTCATAAGTGAAACTAAGCATTTTGTCGTTCACTTTCGTAGGATTTCCAATGCGCAGGACCGCTACACCTCTGTCGTTTAGCTTTTCGCTAATCCAGTCTACCGCCATATTACTTTGGGCACAGACCATTACTTGACTTTCTCGTCGAAGTACTTCATAGATGGCTTCAACAAGAGTTGTTGTTTTTCCTGTGCCTGGAGGTCCGTGAACCACTGCTACATCTTTCGCTCTAAGTACTTCGTTGACAGCCGCTTCTTGTGTGACGTTAAGCCACGGAAAGCGTACGGGTAGGGACGGAGCGGTGTGTAGAGGAGCGTTGCCGTGGAATATGTGGCAGAGCTCCGTCCATCGTCCTTCTGGAGAAGCTATCACATGGTCGAGCGCTTCAAACATTAAACGATAGGAGGTTTCATCAAAATACAACTGAACGCCTACTCTGCCTCTATTTTCAATTGACGCTACAGCGGCGACGTTGGGCATCGCCACAACCATACGGTCCTCGTCCACATAGCTCACGGTGGCATTGAACGGAAAGTGCGTAATCATACCACCTCCATCTTCACTGAAAAAAGAAACGGGTTTTCCAAATTCAAAACAGTGATCAATCTCTAGGTTTTCGGTGCGAAAAATTTCAACAACAAGTTGATTCAGGGAGTTAAAATAGTGGCGCCCTACTTTTATGGGAAACCAACATTTTCCACGTTTCACTTTGTGCCCCACGTTTTTTGTTTCCGTTTCTCGACGAAACGCCTCTTTCTCGGCATCATATTCCATTTGCAACAGTCGTCGTTGCGCTATAATTTCTTTCATATTATATAAAAGCAGTGCCAATAGAGCGTTGTGAAAATGGTTTCAAATAGCGGTGGCGTAGCCTGTTTCGTGCAAATGTAGTAGTTCCTTCTGTATCTTCCAAACAAAAAAGCACAAAAAGAGTCCTCTTCTACACTCTTCTACATCCTATCGCTTTAATCCTTCCATCGATGGATTCTTTAATTATGCAAATGTATGCAAAAAGCGAGGGCTATTTGTCTTTTTTGCCTATATTTGCAACTAAAAGAAATAGAGATGAATAAGAATGTAGTACTTCCTCTTCTAGGTGGCTTTTGCACGTTCTCCGCTTTTGCTCAACAAGCGGAACGGCCCAATGTAATACTGCTTGTGGCAGACGATTTGGGATATGGCGACCTTTCGTGTTATGGTACGGAACAGGTGAAGACACCCCATGTGGATCGATTGGCCTCAAATGGTGTGCGCTTTACGGATGCCCATGCAGTGGCATCAACGAGTACACCCTCGCGCTACTCGCTTTTGACGGGAGAATATGCGTGGCGGCGCGAAGGAACCGACATCGCTGCTGGAAATGCAGGGATGATTATTCGTCCAGAACGTTTTACCCTTGCCGATATGTTTAAAAGCGAAGGATATGCTACCGCTGCGATAGGCAAATGGCATTTAGGACTTGGTGACGTGTCGGCGAAACAAGATTGGAACGCCCCTTTGCCAATGGCTCTAGGCGATATCGGTTTTGACTATTCTTATATAATGGCTGCTACGGCCGATCGAGTGCCTTGTGTGTTTATCGAAAATGGAGCGGTAGCTCATTGGGATGCCTCCTCACCGATAGATGTGAGTTACGCTAAAAACTTTGAGGGAGAACCTACGGGAAAAGAAAATCCAGAGTTGCTTTACAACCTAAAGCCGAGCAATGGACATGCGCAGAGTATCGTAAACGGTATCTCGCGGATTGGTTTTATGAAAGGAGGCGGAAAGGCTCTTTGGAAAGATGAAAACATTGCCGACTCTATCGCGCGCCATGCCATTGGTTTTATAGAAAAAAACAAGGAAGCACCTTTCTTCTTATATCTTTGTACGAACGATGTGCACGTGCCTCGTTTTCCTCACGAACGCTTTAGGGGTAAAAGTCCGATGGGCTTGCGCGGTGAGGCTATTATGCAGTTCGATTGGACGGTGGGGCAATTACTAAAAACGCTCGATCGCTTGAAACTGACAAAAAATACGCTGATCATTCTAACGAGCGATAACGGTCCAGTGCTGGATGATGGTTATATGGATCGTGCTGTGGAATTGGTGGGACGCCACAAGCCCTCGGGCCCTTGGAGAGGTGGCAAGTATAGCACGTTTGAAGCGGGTACGCGTGTGCCTTTTATCGTTAGTTGGCCAGCACGTGTGCAGCGCGGAAAAGTGAGTGACGCGTTGGTGTCGCAAATAGATGATTTTGCTTCATTGGCAACACTTCTGGGAGCTCGTTTACCCAAAGAGGCAGCCCCAGATAGCGAAAACTATCTTTCTACTTGGCTTGGCGAAGTGGATCGTCCGCGCCATTGCGTGATAGAGCAAAGTCTTAATCATACGTTGTCGATACGTGCGGGTGAGTGGAAATACATAGAACCTAGTAAGGGAGGTCCCATTGCAGGGAAAACGGGGATAGAAACGGGGTATAATCCTCTTCCGCAGCTGTTTAATCTGAAAGAGGATGCAGCAGAACAGCAGAACTTGGCAGACCAAAACCCAGAACAGTTACTGCGTATGCAGGAATTGCTGCAAAAAAACAAGCATAAATAAAACAACACGATGATAAGGTCTTTTCTCTTGTTTCTCTCGCTCTTGTTTACACTAACTCTCTCGGCACAAGAGGAGGTGGTCTCTTCTGATTCGCTGACGGACTCGGAGGAAATACCTCAGGATCGGCTTCTACCCATGCAATCTACGTTTGTCAATCCTTTGTATTATCGTTCTTATAATGGTTTTGACGGTTTTTTGCATTCAGGGTTGAATGCGTCTTTGTCGCTAAGTGCTACCGTGGGTTTAGGGAGTCACTCGCCGAGTGGGGTCGGTTTTGGAAAGGATATAGATGTTATGTATGTGTTTCCCCTAGATAAGCGTTGGAGTGCTGCCGTAGGACTGTATTTTTCTGATTTCTCGTGGGGCGATGCCTATTCGAATCGAGAATTAGGATTTTCGGGAACCGTGTCCTATCGTATGTCTGAGAAGGTGATGTTATCGGCGTATGCAAATAAAAGTATAACGCATACGCGTATGCCATTGCCGTTCTGTCCTCGTGAAGGTGGCGACCGTATTGGAGGACGTGTCGATGTCAAAGTCAACGATCACGTTTCATTTGGCGTAGCCATTGAGCGACAAAGCCATCCAGAGGTACTCGTTCCTTTTTGGGGTAACCCGTTTTTGAGAAGATAAAAAGGCTAGATTTAAAAACGAAGGAATGAAAAAAATATTGATCATCGGTGCAACATCGGGTATTGGTAAAGAAATCGCTTTACGATATGCTGAAACAGACGCCGTCATTGGTTTGGTGGGGCGTAGAGAGGATAAATTAGAAGAATTATATAAACGCAAGCCCACAAAATTCAAATATAGAACGTGTGATATTTCTAATAATAGGCAAACCGTTATCCCTTGCTTAGAGGAATTGATAAACGAAATGGGCGGTATGGATGTTCTTCTTCTTTCAGCTGGAACAGGTGAACTGAATCCATCGCTCGAATACGAACTAGAAGAACCGACTCTTCTCACCAATGTATTTGGATTTACCTCTTTGATAGATTGGGCTTTCCTTTATTTTGAGCATCAAAAGTATGGACATTTAGTCGTTATCACTTCTGTCGGAGGCTTTCGGGGCAGCTCTATAGCTCCTGCTTATAATGCGTCTAAAGCATATCAAATGAATTATTTAGAAGGTCTTCGACAAAAAGCGTCAAAATTAAATAATCCCCTTTACATCACCGACCTTCGTCCTGGATTTGTGGATACCGCAATGGCAAAAGGAGACGGTCTGTTTTGGGTTTCCTCGCTTCAAAAGGCAAGTTCCCAAATTTATTCTGCCATCGAAAAGAAAAAGAGAGTAGCTTATATTGGTAAGAGATGGCGATATATCGCCTTTCTTTTAAAAATAGTGCCCTCTGCGATCTATTGCAAAATGTAAGTGATTCTTTTCTCTTCGTTATTTTTAAAATAGTGATCAGCCCTTATTTCAAAAGGCATGGTAACTTGTTTTTGTGCTTTCTTTTTGCATCATGATAGCACCACACTGGCTTTCTGCGATAATATCTTTGTAT
>JAVVVP010000064.1:0-13207 GCA_036652575.1 Bacteroidaceae bacterium | reverse complement strand
GGTCAGCCTATTTTCTCGGTGGATGAGCATCGGAATTTGGGGACACCCGTAAAAAACGGTGATTCAGCAAACACAGGTTTTTACGGGTGCCCCCTTGTTAGACGGTTTGAGCCTTAAATAAGCTAGGATTTTCACTCCGTTTGGTTGTTAATGGAAGTGAGATGTAGAGGTGTCGGGTTTTAACAGCTTTCCTTGTTCTGAAACAAATGGGGCGGGTGCTCTTAAGGATTATAAAATAGATTTAAGCACAAAATCGTTTAAGATGTAATCCCTTTATCGCCATAGAAAAGAAAGTAATGCGAGGCCTTGAGCAGGAGGGCGTGAAAGGCAAAGAAAATAAATAAGCTATTTTATATGCCTAAACATTCTGTAATTCCACAAAAAGGCTTAACTTTGCTCGGCTAATTAATTGTCAATGGACTATAGCGAAATAAGAAATAGAGTAAAAGAAATATTCACAAACTACTTAGAAGTGAATGGAAATCGTAAAACGCCAGAGCGATTTGCGATACTCGATATGATATATTCCATTGACAAACATTTCGACATCGATAGCCTTCACGATATGCTTTGTGACGCAAAATTTAGCGTCAGCCGTACCTCCGTCTATCACACCTTAAACATACTTCTCGAAGCTGGATTGGTCGCAAAACGACAATTCGGTGGAAAAACGGTGTTCTACGAGCAAACTTGTTTTACCAAAACACACCACCACTTAATTTGCACAACGTGCGGAAAGGTATGCGAAATGTGTAACAACGATATTGGTGAAATTATCCGTAAAATGAAAATGCCTAGCTTTCGTATGGCTAGCTATTCACTTTGCATCTATGGAACATGCTCAAAATGTTCAGCCTCTATCACACGAAAGCAACGACAATTGCAAAAAGTAAAAGATCAAGCCAAACAAATAAGAATCAAAACAAATAACGAAACAAACCAATCAACATAGTTATGATAAAAGGAAAAGTTGATGCCCTATTAGGCATCGTCTTCGGTGACGAAGGCAAAGGAAAAGTTGTGGACTACTTTACACCAAAGTACGATGTGGTAGCACGCTTTGCAGGAGGACCGAATGCAGGACACACCATCATTTTCGAGGGTAAGAAGTTTGTGCTTCGTTCTATCCCCTCTGGCATATTTTCCGAAAACAAGTTAAACATCATCGGCAATGGCTGCGTGATAGCTCCCGATCTTTTTATGGCGGAAGCAAAAGAACTAGAAGACGCAGGCTACGAACTGAAAAACCGTTTGCATATCAGTAAACGCGCACACCTCATTTTGCCTACACACCGTGTGCTCGATCGTGCCTACGAAGCCGCGAAAGGCAAGTCAGCAGTGGGAACTACGGGTAAAGGCATCGGCCCAACCTATAGCGATAAAGCGAGTCGCATTGGATTGCGGATGGGAGATGTTTTTGAAAACTTCCAAGAAAAATACAATGCCCTTAAAGCGCGCCATCTTCAAATCTTGAAAGACCTCAATTTCACCGACTTTAATATCGAGGAAGATGAAAAAAAATGGAAGGTGGGCATTGAGTATATGCGAGGATTCCAAATCACGGATACGGAAATAGAACTGAATAAATTGCTTCGTGCTGGTAAAAACGTGTTAGCAGAGGGTGCACAAGGTACCATGCTTGATATTGATCATGGCACTTATCCATTTGTGAGCTCTTCAAGCACTACTTGTGGTGGCGTTTGCACTGGGTTAGGAATTGCGCCCAACACGATTGGCGAGGTGTTTGGTATTTTCAAAGCATACAGTACTCGTGTTGGCTCAGGTCCGTTCCCTGTAGAATTGTTTGACGCTACAGGCGATGAAATTCGCAAAATTGGAAATGAATTCGGAGCAGTAACGGGCAGAAATCGTCGTTGTGGTTGGGTAGACCTTGTAGCGTTGAAATATGCTATTATGGTCAATGGTATTACGCAACTCGTAATGATGAAGAGCGACGTGCTCGATACCTTCGATACGATTAAAGCATGCGTTGCTTATCGGAAAAATGGCGAAACGTTCACCGATATGCCTTTCGAAACAGAAGGTTGCGAAGCCGTTTACAAGGAGATTAAAGCTTGGAAATGTGACCTTACAAAAATAACATCAGAAAGTCAGTTCCCTAAAGAATTAAAGGATTATATCGCGTTCTTAGAGCAAGAACTTGAAACGCCTATCAAGATTGTATCTGTAGGTCCAGACCGCGAAGCTACCATTTTGAGATAAAAGAAACAGAAAAGGAAGGGTAACACCCTTTTTCCTTCAAACGTAAAACATCTTTTTCGGTTGTATCAAACAACTGAAAGGGATGTTTTTCTTTTTCTTTTATCGAATCCCTCTTTTCTAGCTAGAACCTCTTTCCAGGAAGGGCGTTTCGTATCCATCTGAAAAGGCCGACTTTTAGAGGTGTATAATGATCTCGTCCATAAAGATTTATTTTTGATTTCAATTTGTGGATACAAACCAGGCTCGATCGAATTTGTTGTAGAACAAAGGTTCTTGGAGTTTCAAGAAAAACGATCCGTAGGGAGTTGTTTCGTATGTTTCGTATGGCTTTTTCTTCCGCGGCTTCACAACAAATCATGGGTGTGGATTGCTTCAAACCCTATGCACGGTTTCCTGTTTTGTGATTCTTTCCAATGCCGATCATCAATGGCAGGTAGAAAATCAAACCTACCATCGAGAAGATCAGTCCGCCCATTGTTCCCACTGCCAAAGAAAACCAAAAATCATCTTTCACCGCTTCCACAACGAAAGGTATGAAACCTAGTATGGTGGAACACACCGTGAGCATAATGGGAACTATTTTGGCATTAAATGATTTTATGTAGGTGGAAAGCCCTATTCTTCCAGTCTTTCTGCATAGGGAGTCGTAGTCGTTGAGAACGTAAATCGACGAATTGACCGACAGTCCGCTCAGTAGTACAAACGCAGCGAAGCCTCCTTGCCCGAAATTGATGTTGAAAATGCTGAACGTGAGGAAAATTCCTATGTACGATATTGGGATCGTCATCATCACGGCAAAGGGGCGCTTGAGGGAGTTGAACAAAATGCTACACACGAAAAAGATGATGGCAATGATAGGGAAAATCAATAGAAACTGCATATTCATCTTTTTCTCCCATTCATAAGAAGCGTTTTGCGATGTGGCCGAATAGCCGAGAGGAAGCATGTAGTTGAACTTTTCTAATTCATCTTGGAGAACAGTGTAACCTTGTTGTACATCGCCCACGTAATCGTAGTTCAAATATATTCGGTATTGCTGATTGATTTTTACCACGTTTTGAGGTGTTTGCTCTTTCGTTACCGTAGCCAAATCGGTGATGCGATACGATGAGTAGCCAACGTTCAACGGGTTGTTGTTGAGATTCCACACGTCGTATAGATTGGATTGCTTGGAAGTTAGCACGATGTTTTCCAAACCTCCTTGAGGGGCATAAACAGAACCAATGGTAGTTTGTCGACCAAAAATAGGTGAGACGGAGGAATAGAGATCTCCGATGTTCAGCCCTTTGTGGATCAACTTTTCAGGGTCGGTGTCGAACACAAATTCTTCGTATCGTTCCTTATAGTAACTGTTGTTGGGGGTGATGCTGACATCCTTGATACGTTGATGTGTCAATAGTTTGTTTTTGAGCTTTTTAGCTTGCGACATCAATTCATCGTAGTTGTAGCCGTACATCTCGATGGTGGTTCTCCCCGATTCTTCGGCAACCATGTTGTTGAAACCATCTCCCAGTCCCGTTACAGACCAATTGGCATTGCCAAGCTCGATGGTTTTCGATATGATGGACGATTTCAGTCTGTGGTGCACACCATCTCGTTCCCCTTCTTTTGTGAAACTTATGTCGATGCTTGCGTTGTTGGGAGAGTTTACGTTGGTATGGAATTGTTTCACGCCATTATAGGAGGTGATATGTGCCTCCATTTGTTTCACGGTCTCGTTCATTTCTTCCAGAGTGGCTCCATTGGGCATATAGGCGTAAACGTTGAGTCGGGTTTCTCCTCTCTCGCTGATGCTGCTATTGGCATACGAGGATTGCATAAATAGTCGCAACGAGCCGCCAGTTAAAGTGGTGATGTATCCCTTTATGTTTTGGGTGTAGAAGGCAGATCCTAATGTTGCGTTGTATATTTTGCCAGATAATGTTTTGTCGTCGAGCTTGTCGGGAAGCATAAAGAAGGGGAGGCCAAAGGATAGTATAATAAGGGTGAACAACCCTTTTCTATGTCTATAACCAAAGCGCAAAAAGGAGGAATACAGACGGTTGAAGCGGATGAGTCTCTTTGCTCTGCTACGTTTCGAACGCGGCTTCTTCCCAAGTCGTTTTAAGATGGATACCGTATGGTGTTCTTTGTCGTAAATATTGAGCTTGTCGGCCAAGGCGGGAACCAATAGCAACACGACGAACAGCGAAATGGTGAGGTTGATGATGATCACGTATGAAAAATCGAGCAAGCTGATTCTTGAACTGTCGTCGACAAAGAAGATCACGCTCATTGACGAAATAGTAGTCAGGCTTGCTGCAAGTATGGCTGTAAAGGCAGTCATATTCCTTCGTTTCAAGAGGTGTTCTGTCATCACGATGATGTTGTCGGTGATGAGTCCCAACGATATAGTAAGCCCAGCCAACGAATAAAGTTGTATTTCAATCCCCAGAAAGTAGTATATCGTTATGGCGATGGAAAAAGTCGTGGCGATGGAGATTAAGATGAGTGCGAGGTAGCGTAGATTGCTGCTTATCAGAAAAACAAAAAGGAGCAAAATAGCTACCGTCAATACCGATCGAAATTCAATCTTGCTTAGCTCCGCCTTTATGTACTCCGTTGCGTCGTATCGATTGTGCATCTCGTAGCCGACGGGCATTGCCTTGTTTATTTTTAGCAGTTGTGCTTTTACCTTTTCCGCCAGATCGAGTTGATTGGAATTCTCGTTGGCATAGAGACTTACATAAATGGAGTTGAGCCCATTGATCCTGAAAAAACCGCGAGGCGTTTGAGGTTGGTAAGTGGTCTTTACCAATTCGTTGAGATAGATCACCCTTCCGTCTACCTTTTTCACAATAATTTTCGAGGGGTCGAAGTTGTTCTTTTGTTCTGGCGCTTTCATAATGTTCAGACTTTTGTGTCTCCCTTTCTCGTCGACCACGCTACCCATTCCGATGAACTCTCCCCTGAACACTCTGCTTACGGCATTTTGTATATCCGATACATTGAGTCCCAATGTTGTCAATTGATGATAGTCGTACTCCAAGTTCCATTCCATGGGAGTGGCACCGCTGATGTCTATATTGCTTATTCCTTCGATGGTGGAAAGTTTGGGCTTGATTACCTTTTCTGCATAGTTGTATATCAAGTTGGGAGCTGAGGGGGCGTTCACCGTGTATGTCAGAAAGGGATATTCACTCGTTTTTTCGAAAGTTCCCGAACTAATTTGCGGATAGCTCGTTTCCAAAGGTAGAGAAGGCCATAATTGCCGGATAATCGTTGAGGCTTCAAACCTTGCCAGATCAATATCCGCATTTTTGTCGAGCGAAATGCTCACGCTGCCATATCCGTTGGAGGAGGTGGAATTGATATTTTCTACCCCTTCTATTCTGTTTAGCATCGACTCGATGTGGCTCGTTACCTTGCTTTCCACCACTCGTGGCGACTGACCGTTCATTGAAAAGCTCACGTTGATTTGTGAACTTTTGTAGGAAGGAGTAAGCCTCACAGTGAGCATTGGCAACAAACTGATGCCAAGGAGTGACAAGCATATAAAGCTCACTATGATGGAGAAGCCGGAAGCCTTGAGTTTCATTCGCTTTGATGGGTTGGTTTTTGATTCTTCAGGGTTTATGAGAATTGTATTGTTGTCAATGTTCGTTTAATCCCACGATCTTCTCGTATTTATCTGCCACGTTTTTCTTGTTGAAGAAGTCGTACATTGTCATTTTGCGTATTTTGTAGTAGCATTCCCAGTAATTGCTGAGTGCGTTGATGTAGTTGCGCTGTGCTTGTGTTCTGTTGTTGAGTGCTGAGTTCACACTGTTTACATCTGTTTTTCCGATGAGGAAACGTTGCTTGGTTTCGTCGTATGCCATATCTGCCACGTTTCTGGCATCGCCAGCCGACAGAATTTGCGACATACGCACGTTGAAATCACTTACGGTCATAATGATGTCTTGTTCGAACGATTGCTCTTCTTGTTGTAGAGAAACGGTGGTGACATTGAGGTTGCTCTTGGCCATATTCACCCTCCCTTTTTTCACGCCCCAATCCAAAATTGGGATTGTCATTCCGATGGTGACCATATCCTGTTGCAAGGGTTTTCGGTAAGCATCAATGAAGTTTCCTGCCACTTGATTAAATCCAACGCTGGCTGAGATGGAGGCCGAGAATCTGCTTTCCTTTTTTGTTTTGTCGAGCTGTTGTTGTGCTTGAAGGAGCTGTTCCGCCATCTGTATCATCTGAGGATTGTTGGCTTTGGCATATACCAATGCTTCTTCTTGGGAAATGTAGAGCGGAGGAGGATTTTCGGGGAGGATGAGGATGAATTCTGTGTTCGATTTAAATCTTAGAAAGTTGGCCAATTGTATGGAACTTCTTTTCAATGTGATTTCCGAGTTTTGCAGATCGTTTTTTGCGTTGATGTAATTTAATTTCAAAGTCAATAGATCGGCTTGTGATATAGAACCTATTTTGTGGCGCTCCTCACCTATGCGGTAGAGCGTGTCGCAGTTATTCCTATTTTGTTCCGACAGGTTGTAGAGCGTTTGACTTAGGGAATGAGAGAAAAAGTAGCGCGTGGTCAGCTCCGATATTTCCTCTAGATTGTAGACCACCTCTTTCTTTATTCTTTCGAATCTCAGCGGTTCCAGTTTTTTGTCCCATTTGAAGGAGTTGTAGCCCAGCAACGATTGAGAGTAGCCGATTCTTATGGGAACGGATGAAAACTGCTCGTGCTTGTCGGCCCCAAAGCTTTTGAGATAGCCCAACTCTGTGTCTACAAAGAAAGTACCGCCTGTAACGTCAACGTTTTGAGTCAAAGATAAGTTTGCTGACGAGCTGAAACTCTGTTGCGACTTGTAGACATCCACGTTGTTCTGCGAGTCATATCGTTTCACGAAGTTACTGTTGTAGTGTAACGGGTTGGTTTGAAGCGACAGAGCAGGGAGTCGACTCGCCTTGTACGATCGATATTGCCAATACCCCGATAAATATTGATTCTTGGCTCTTATGGCGTTGAGCGAGCTGTCGGTTGCGATGTTGATGGCCTGTTCCAATGTGATGGCTCTGCTACTGCTGTGTGTCTGAGCGGTTGTGCTCTGTATAAAAGTACAAATCATCACGGAAAGGGCAAATAGATGTTTCTTCATAGGTCGTAATTCTTTAATTCTATCAGTAGAGGAGCTCTGAATGTTAAGTTAATAATAGATACATTGCTGCTCCTCCCATTGCGAAGCCCATAAGGTGTTTTGACGTGACGGGCTCTGTAAAAAAGAAGGAGGAGGCCACCACAACCAATATCATCGTTGATAGGGCCATCACGGGGGAAGCAACATTGATGGGCATTTCTTTCAGGATGTAGGAGTAGATGAAGAACGAAAGCCCATAGACCACTGCCGCCACCATAATCAAGATCCACCAAGAGGTACTCAATCCAGTGATTCCAGCACTTTTCTTTAGGAGCATTTGTGCCGCTGCGCTTGATAGCGCACCCAAAAACAATAAAACGGATAGCATATTTATTCTTCTTTTTTGGAGTTAATATCACCAGCGCCACCATCATCGTTGGCAACTTTTTTGGTTTCCTCTTTATGGTAGATGAACCAATAAATCAAGGGTATGAGAAACAAACTCACGATCGTTCCGACCACCATCGCCCCTATCATAGCGATCGAGAGCGGACGCTGAAGTTCTGAACCCAGATCGTTGCTAAAGAGAAAAGGAACCAGGGCCAACATAGAGGTCAGCGATGTCATTAGAATGGCTCTCAATCGTTTCTTGCCAGCTTGGTGAATGGCTTCCATCAAGGGTACGCCGGCTTTTCTTAATTCGTTGATTACATCTATTTTCAGGATGGAGTCGTTGATAATGATACCACACGTTACCACAATGCCTATTGCCGACATCAAATTGAGCGTGTGTCCGCAAAGCATCAGCAACAACAATGCGGCTGCAATGTCTATCGGTATTTCGATCAGGAGAATCAGCGGTTGCAGGAAAGATTCAAATTGAGCCGTCAGGATGAAATACATCATTAGTAACGACACAAAGAGTACCACCATCAATTGATTGATCATTTCTCGGTTCTGAAAGAGTGAACCCGACAAATCGAAATTCCATTCGTTTTGGGTTTTCAGGGTGTTTGAAATGATAGTTTCGGACTTTTTCTCGTCGGCAACTTTTGCAATATATAAAGGTTTGTATTCGCCATTTCTACCCGCTACAATTTCTTTCACGTCGGAGGACTTGCTAAGTTTTACGAAGGTTTTCAGAGGATAGGAGCGTTCTCCTCCTCCGTATATCAATGTGTTTGCAATCACATCGTCTATCGTTTTTTCTTCCCCATCGACCATTATCGGAGTGTACTGCGAATAACTTCTCAGCATCGCGATACTGTTTTCGCCAAACGCACTTTTTAAGGTGCTTATCACCTTGTCCAACTCCACGTTGTAGAGCATCAATTGTTCTCTGTCTACGGTGATGTTGATTTGTGAAGAATAGGCTTGGGTGGTAATGTTTTCGCCAGTCTTTTCCACCATCCTTTTTTTGAAACGGTCAATGGAGTCTTTTCCTATATCCACATGCCCATTCTTGGGATAAAGTTCTATGATGATGTCGGGAATGGATGTGTCGAACAATGCTTCGAACACCGTTTCGGGCGGATTCAACTTGAACACAGCCGTAGGGTACTCTTTATTGAAAAAAAAGGCGACAGCTTCTTTCAACTCATCCAGCGACTCTGTGTCTTTTGCTCTGAGATATATTTTTGATTCGGAGTTGGTCATACTTCTGTCCCTGCTGATCAGATATTGCTGTTGACCGATAAGAGATGTGCTCTCCTCGGCTCTCCCTTTAAGCTGTTTGAGCAGTTTATTTGTTCTTGAGGTGTTCTCGTCTATGGTGATGCTTTCATTCCAATCTACCTTTGCCACCGTTTCGTGGTATTGTACATCGGGCATTTTGTCTTTCTTTATTTCGTAAAACAAGAAAACACATAAGGGTAGGGTGATAAAGGCTAACACGCATACCAATGTTTTATGTGAAAACGTGAATTTTATTCCTCTGTCATACCATTCCATCAGCCGATCGTGACTCGTTTCGGGAATAATGACCAATCGTTTTTTTAACGTGAACCGCGGTGAAAAAGCCAATTTGTAGAGCACAGGCAAAAAGATGATCCCCGTAAAATAGGAGACAAACAGGCTTAGCGTTATGGAAACGGCTTGGTCGTAGAAAATGGCTCCTGCTATACCACTCAGGAAGATTAGAGGCAGAAAAACGGAAATGGTAGTCAGAATGGAGCTCAACATCGGTGTGATTACTTCGTTTGTTCCCCTCACGCAGGCTTCGTCTATCGAGATCCCATTTTTTCGAAATTGCGTGATGTTATCGGTCACGATGATGGCACTGTCTATCATCATTCCCACAGAAAGGATCAACCCCGAAATGGATATGATATTCAGCGAGATGTTGAATAAGTAAAGCAAGAGCATACTTATCATAAGAGATACCAACAAACTGATGCCGATGATAAGAGGCATTCTCATATCGCGGAGGAAAATGACTGCCACAATACAAATCAGAATAAAACCAATCACAAGATCTTGTTTCAAGTTGCCGATGGTGATGTCCAGTAGATTGGTTTGGTCGCCAGTGACGGCGAAATCTATTTCGGGATACTGTTGCCTCAGCGATGCCATAGCATCGGCCGTGGCCTTTTGCAGATTTTCCATCTTTACATTCGATTGCTTCACAACCGACAGAACGATCGCCCGTTTCCCGTTGTAATAGGAAGTTCCCTTTTCTTTGTTGGATGCAATCGAAACCTTTGCGATGTCCTTTAGTTGCATCACGTGGTCGCCTACCTTCAAATAAATCTTTTCTACATCTTCTGGTGTACGAAGCGAAGTCGAGAATTTGATGTTGTACTCGTAGTATCCTTCTTTCACAACGGCACTACTTGTCTCTATGTTATTGTTGGATAGCGCTTTCTCTAAATCCTCAATTTGCAACCCCAACACTTTCATTCGTCCTGGATCGGGCACGATGGACAGATGTTTGTTTTGCACTCCCGTGATGTCGACCATTGCCACTTCTGGCAGTTGTTCCAGTCGTCGCTTGATGATGTTTTGCGCCAGATCGCTCATTTGGATAAAGGCCGCCTCGTCTGTTTTTTCAAAGGAGGAGTCTTTGCTCAATGTCAGGTTTAGATCAAATACGGGAATATCCGTTACGCTGGCTTTTACCACTCTCGGTCGCTCCATATCGCGCGGCAACGAAGCCATGATACCATCCACTTTTTCGTTCACTTCGATAAAGGATAAGTCTGTTCTCGTGCCGTACTCGAAGAAAAGTCGTATCACGGCAGATTTGTCCTGGGTTTCACTTCGAATGTCTCTCAGATGTGATGTTTGCATTAGTTGGCTTCTTAGCGAACCGACCACCGTTTGTTCCAATTCCCGGGCAGAAAGATTGCCGCCCTTTATTTGCACTGTTATTTCGGGAATGGCAATGTCTGGTAGCAGCGATGTCGGAATATGGAAATAGGTAATCACTCCCAATATAACGAGTGCTAGAAAGGCCATAAAGACGGATATAGGTCTACAAATGAGATATCTTATCATACGGGTATTACTTTGTGTTTTACGGTAAAGGGTTCCCTATTTTTTTACCACGATTGAAGTTTGATGAGCCAGGTGAAGGTTACCGCTTGTGATAACACTGTCGCCGTCCAAAAGTCCTCCAGTAATGGTGTAGCTGTCGCTGTTTTCCAATCCGGTTTGAACATAATTCCAGTTGGCGCGGTTTCCTCTGAGTGTGAACACCACCTGCTTGCCATCCCTCATCACCACTGCTTTTTTATTCACAGCCAAATGTATTCCTACACTTCTTCTTAATTTCACTTTTACGCTCATACCTTCGTAGAGTATCCCTTTCTTGTTGTTTACGGTGGCTTTCACTCTCACCAACCCATTCTCGTTTATGATAGGATTAATTTCGTTTACGCTTCCGCTTATCGTTACATTGTCTGTTGCATAAGGTTCAACCACCACCGTTTGCCCTTTCTTGATGGTGATCAGTTCATTTTCCAGCACCGTAAATTCCACGTCGAAAATACCGTCGTCGATCACCGTGCAAAAGGCTTCGCCCGAGGGCATATTGTAGGGCTTTGAATTGAGATTGGCAATGATGCCTGCAAAAGGTGCTTTCAGCGTGGCGGCCTCTAGCATCATCTGTGCTGATTTGTACTCCAAACAAGCTTGTGCGTATCCGCTTCGTGTTTCAGCCAGCTTCATGATATTTGCTGGAACCGATACCATTTCCGATACCTTGTAGCCTTGGCCAATCAGAACGTCTTGCATTTCAAGGAACGCCCGATTCTTGCTGTCCGACACTTTTTGGAGGGTGAGCAGCATTTTCTTTTTATCGGCTTCGGCTATGATCTGACGTTTCTTTACTCTGTCGCCGTTTCTCACCGAAATGCTTATCACTGGTTCGTTTGCCTCAAACCGTATGTCCGCTCTCCGCCGTGCCTGTAACTTACCGTTGCTTACCAGTTCTACATAGAAATTTTTCGGATGTATCACCTCATACCCCACCTCCAAGGACTCTTCTTTCAGTTTGGTTGTGGTGCTGTTTTCATTGGCCTCTTTATTGTTCGAGGAGCAAGAGCAAATGACGGCCAATCCCATCACTGCAATGTATAGCCTCCCTCGTATTCCTATGCGGCTATTCTGTTTCATGTTATTATTTATTATCTACAAAACCTATAATGGTCAGTCGTATCGACTTGTTGGTGTTGCACTCCACATCTGCTGTCCTATGGAACGCGCCGATGTCTTTGGCATCATAGATCAGAAATACGGTGTCTTTTTCCTTGGACTTTATTTCATTTTCCGGATATTCTGCCGTGGTACACTCACACGATGTTCTGACTTTGCGAACGATTAATACTTCGCTACCTGTGTTTTCCACCACAAAAGGCACTCTCCGTTTTGTTCCTTCTTTCACGTGCCCAAGGCTAATACTATCGCAAATCACCCTTGCCGAAGTCAGTACATTGTCTCTCTTTTTGTCTATACATCCTATTACAGAGACGAAGATACAAATTATAACTTGAATAAACATCAAACGATTTCTCATTTCTTTTATACTTTTGTTGATAAAACTTCTTCTCAAGAAGTTTTTGGCTTTTATTCTTCATTCGCAGCTTGTTTACGTTACAGTTCGTAGCAATCGTTTCCATCTAACTTTGCTCCATCCCGTTGCTTCACTATTCCAAGAGAATAAGACTGCCCCCATTTTCCCAACGATATAACTCTCGGGAATATATCCGAACGTTCGACTGTCGGAGGAATTATTCGTGTTATCGCCTCTCATATCATAGAAGTCTTCGCAAAAATGGTAAAAGCGCGTATTCCGATTGTCGATATATATGCAATTTCCCTCGTATCTTATGATGTGTCCGTCTTTTACAATGATTTCTGTTAAAATCTTCTTGTTGAGCTTGTAAACATCTATTGGCGTACCCTTTTTTAGTATGCAATGGATACGTTTGACAAGGAGTTTTTCATCGGAGAAAGGTGTTTTGAACACAGCAATGTCGTTTACCATAGGTTCTCTTATTCCGAAAAATCTTTTGTACCCCCAATCGGACAAACTGTCTGATTTTCTCCACGAATCAATCCAAGTGAACACGTTTACTAATGGAATGTCTCCCCATCTCTGTGGGCGCAAAGCTCCATAGCTTATTTTGTTTAGAACCAAAACTTCCGTGGGATTAATGGTGGGAACCATACTTTCTGAGGAAACAACGCATATTTCAAATAAAAAGAGACGGCAGAAAATAATGCCGCTTACAGCGAATAGAAATATCATTACATATCTCCTAGCTGTTTTCAGCATTATATTTCTGCTTTCTTTTTTCATCCCTCTCTAGTTTTTTACGTTGTAATTTAACAATATGTTTCTGTTTTGCTCATAGTTCTCAGGTCGTAGT
>JAVVVP010000063.1:0-13689 GCA_036652575.1 Bacteroidaceae bacterium | reverse complement strand
CTGGATTGCTTCACCTTCGGTTCGCAATGACGGCTGCCCTCGTTGGAAAAGACTTGCTTTTGCACTTCGTTTTTGAATCCAGTAGATTTTTCCATTCTTGTTATGGAAAAAACTACATATTCTGAGAAAAACATTTATATTTTTCCTCTTTTGCTACACGTTCGAAAAAAAAGGTATACCTTTGCATTAAGAGATTCTTAAAAACAGAAACAAAATGGCTACCGTAATTTATCCAGCACCTATCTTCGGCCCTATTCACAGTCGGCGTCTTGGTACCTCGCTCGGTATCAACCTGATGCCTAGTGATGGTAAACGATGTACCTTCGACTGTATTTATTGCGAATGTGGCTATAACGCAGAACATCGAACAACGCGTCATCATCCCACTCGCGAGGAAGTATACAACGCGCTTGAAGCAAGACTGCAAACAATGCAAGAAGAAAACGCGATGCCCGACGTGCTGACCTTTGCGGGCAATGGCGAACCCACGACACACCCCGATTTTGCAGCCATCTTAGACGATACCATAGCACTACGCAAACGCTACTGCCCCGAGGCAAAAGTAAGTGTGCTCAGCAATGCCACCCTGATTCATCGCCCTGAAGTGTTCAACGCACTAAAGAAAGTAGACCAAAACATCTTAAAACTCGACACGGTCAACCTTCCTTACATTCAAAGAGTGAACCGCCCCACAGGACATTACGACCTAGAAAAAACAATAGAACAGATGAAAGCGTTTCGAAGACACATCATCATTCAAACAATGTTTATGAAGGGAGAGAGTCATGGCGTTTCGGTGGACAATACAAGCGATCAATTTGTGTTGCCATGGCTCCAAGTCGTGAAGCAAATCGAACCGCAACAAGTGATGATCTACACGATCGACCGCGAAACGCCCGATCCTGGTTTGCGCAAAGCAACACACGAAGAGCTCGATCGCATTGTCCGTCTGATTGAAGCTAAAGGACTAAAAGCCTCTGCCTCCTATTAAAAACGAAGCTCTACATATTCAATCATAGCACTTTTGACATAAATTGTCTCCACGAAAAAAGCCAGAAACGAAAAGGGTTCTGGCTTTTTTTTATGGAGACGTGTCACGTCTTTTTTTGAACTAAACTTCGTTGTTCTTCTTTTTCAAGACAATGGCATCGATCACGGCAACCGCTGTAATATTGACCACATCGCGTACGGAGCATTCCACATCGGTGAAATGAATCGGCTTGTTCAATCCCATCTGGATCGGACCGATTGACTCCCCATCGGGCATCATCGCCTGAAGCATTTGATACGAAGCATTTGCCGAACTTAGATTCGGGAATACCAAGGTGTTTACCTCCTTGCCCGCAAGACGTGTGAACGGATATTTTGCATCGCGCAATTCACGATCGAGGGCAAAGTTTACTTGCATTTCACCATCAACAGCAAGCTCTGGGTACTCCTCTTGCATCTGTGCCACCGCTTGGTGCACCGAAGCAGGACTACCCGCAGCATCGGTTCCAAAGTTAGAATAAGAAACCATCGCCATCACGGGGGTACGGTTGAAGAACCGCACGGTTTCGGCACTCAGTTTCGCGATGTCGAGCAACGTTGCAGAATTGGGGTGACGATTGATGAGCGTATCGGCAATGAAGAGCAAGCCCTTCTTGGAATTAATAAGGTGCATCGTACCGAAATGGGTGTAACCGTTGCGAATGCCGATCACTTCTTTTGCCACCTTGATCGTGTTCGAATACTTGGTATACAAGCCCGTGATAAACGCATCTGCTTCGCCCGTTTCGACCATCATCATACCGAAATAGTTGCGCTCAAACATTTTATCGACCGCTTCTTGCAAGGTGTACCCCTCGCGCTGTTTCTTTGTGGCCAAAATATGGGCATAACGCAACCGACGGTCCATTTGTTCATCGCTCCGCAGGTTGATAATTTCTACCCCCTCCAGATCAATTTTAAGTTCATTCGCCATTTTACAGATCTGCCCATCGTTTCCGAGTAAGATAGGATGGCAAAGACCTTCGTTCTTAGCTTGAACGGCAGCCCGTAGCATGGTGGGGTGAATGCCTTCGGCAAACACAACCCGTTGTGGAGCCGTACGCGCGGTATCGTAAAGCGTTTGCGTATATTTACTTTCTTGTCCCATCAGTTCCTTCAAGCGCAAGCGATACGCTTTCCAGTCGGTAATGTTTTCGCGCGCTACGCCGCTCTCCATCGCTGCTTTTGCCACCGCCATACTCACGTGCGTTATAAGACGAGGGTCTACTGGTTT
Organism: Bacteroidaceae bacterium; assembly: GCA_036652575.1. GTDB lineage: Bacteria > Bacteroidota > Bacteroidia > Bacteroidales > Bacteroidaceae > Alloprevotella. Next base: position 11,426 of record JAVVVP010000063.1, on the reverse strand, counting down.
CGGGATAAAATATTCAGGGCCAAAAGTAAAGTTATTGACATGATAAGCACGGTTGACAATATCGGGCACTGGACGTTTTGCTAAATCCGCAATGGCATAAACGGCCGCCATCTTCATCTCTTCGTTGATGGCAGAAGCGGCCACATCTAAAGCACCACGGAAGATATAAGGAAAACCAATCACGTTGTTTATTTGATTCGGATAATCGGTACGACCCGTACTCATCAGCACATCGGGACGAGCTGCCATTGCATCTTCGTACGTGATTTCAGGATCAGGATTTGCCAACGCAAAGATAATAGGACTTTTTGCCATCGAGCGAACCATCTCTTGCGACAACACATTTCCCTTAGAAAGACCCACAAACACATCGGCACCATGGATTGCTTCGGCTAGCGTATGAACGTCACGACGACTGGTTGCAAACTCCTGTTTCTGTTCGGTGAGATGGGTACGATCGTCTGTGATCACGCCTTTCGAGTCGAGCATCAAAATGTTCTCGTGCAAAGCACCAAGAGCACAATATAATTTAGTACACGAGATGGCAGCAGCGCCTGCTCCATTCACCACAATTTTTACCTTTGCGATGTCTTTGCCTGCCACTTCGAGCGCGTTCTTAAGTCCTGCGGTAGAAATAATCGCCGTACCGTGCTGATCGTCGTGCATCACGGGTATATCAAGTTCCGCCTTTAGTCTGCGCTCGATTTCAAAGCATTCAGGGGCTTTTATATCTTCCAAATTGATCCCTCCAAACGTAGGCGCAATGGCTTTTACTGCCGCAATAAACTTATCAGGATCTTTTTCATCTAACTCAATATCGAACGCATCAACGCCCGCATAGATTTTGAACAAAAGGCTTTTCCCTTCCATCACAGGTTTCCCACTAAGAGCACCTATATCACCTAAGCCCAATACGGCAGTACCATTCGAAATCACAGCAACAAGGTTGCCCTTATTGGTGTATTTATAAGCATCGTGTGGATTCTTTTCAATTTCCAAACAAGGTTCAGCCACTCCAGGAGAATAAGCCAACGAAAGGTCTGTTTGTGTGCGATAAGGTTTTGTAGGTACCACCTCAATTTTTCCAGGCTTCCCTTGCGAATGATAGAGCAAGGCAGCTTCTTTTGTTATCTTTACCATATTGAATTATTTAATAATTTCTTGAGCATCATCAAAAAGGAAAAATTCCTTTTAATGCGAGCGCAAAGTTAGTAAATCTATTTGTAAGTGCTAGTTTAATAGTGTTCGTAAAATAGTTTTTTTCATAAAACGATGCGTTCGTATTGCGTTTTATGCGTACTTTTGTGGCAAATTAGGAACATTATGGAAATAAACAACACGATATCCGATACGCAAGAGCGGGTAAGGTTACATATTCTAGCAACGGCGATGAATGCGTTTTCGACACACGGGATACGTCCCGTTACAATGGACATCATCGCTCGTTCGATGAAAATATCGAAGCGTACCATTTATGCCATTTTTGAAGATAAAGAAGCATTGCTATTAGAAGGCATCCGCGTTCATAAACTAAGAATGCAGGAGCATATGAAAGAATTTTCTCAAAAAAACGACAATGTGCTTGAAGTTATCCTTCATTTCTTTGAATGCAGTATGGAAGAATTGCGACAAACCTGTCCACAATTCCACACAGACATCAAACGATATCCACGCGTTTTTGAAGAAATGCATAAACAGCGGGCTTTAGACAGCGAGAACACCGTAGCCTTCCTGGAAAAAGGTGTAGAACAAGGCATTTTTAGGAGCGATGTGCGCCTAGACATCGTCTACACGCTTTTGGCGGAAGCATTAGAAAACGCAATGCTCACAACGATGGCAAACGTTCCACCAGAACTCATACTCAGCACCATTTTGCCCGTATGGATTCGAGGTATCTCAACAGATAAAGGACTCACCATATTAGAAAACTTCCTCCTTTGCCACCGCTTGGGAGAGGGCTCAACCAGTGATATGAACGTCTTTTCGATTGCTTACTTAGAAGATCAAAAATAAAAGAACGTTTTAGAACGCAAGAACTCCAAAGAACCGACGCTTAAAGAAACAAAGCGTCGGTTCTTTGCGTTCTAACAACGCGCCGCAGAACAAGCCCGCAGAACAAGCCCCATTTCAGATAGCTGATGGAGCCCTAAAAAAGAAGCACGCTCGAATTTGAAAAGAAGCACGCTCGAATTTGAAAAGAAGCACGCTCGAAGGAGAACAAAGACAATATTCGGTATCGCACTGTGCCGTTCACTCAAATAGAGCAACTATCTAGAACCTCTTTTGAGCGACCCAAAGAATATAAAAGTAAGGAAAAGGAAAAGGAAAAAGAAAAAGACAAAACCACACCCCAGCGATTTTCTCGTCAAAAATAAGCCCCAAAAGAGTTTATCGCCCATCTTCCTTTTTCCATCCTCACCATAAAATGCGTTCCACCCAATAAGACACACAAGAAAACGGAAAAACGTCCTAAAAACAAGTTTTAGCCTCGTAAAAAGGAGTGATCACAAACAAAAACCAAAAATCTTGCTTTTTTTCATCGTGTTTCTTTTGTCAGAAAGCGGATTTAATTTACTTTTGCACTCGTAAGGCTGTATACTTTGTAATAATGTAATAATTCTACTGCTTCAAAACTTCGAGCAGCAGTTCTTTTGCGTTATATAACGAAAGATAGGCGTACAACGAAGGAAGTCGAAGAAAATAACAAAAACAATATCTCAAATTAAAAACAATTATTTATGTGGTTAACTAATTCATCTATTGGACGAAAAGTGCTAATGTCGGTTACAGGTGTTGCGCTTATTCTGTTCCTGACGTTTCATGCGTCAATGAATGTTGTAGCACTGTTTTCGGCAGAAGGTTACAATATGATTTGCGAGTTCCTCGGAGCTAACTGGTATGCCGTGGCGGCAACAGCGGGTTTGGCAGCTTTGGTTGCATTACACTTTGTCTATGCCATCATTCTTACGCTTCAGAATCGTAAAGCGCGCGGTGCGTCACGTTATGCAGTAACAGACAAACCAGCAACCGTGGAATGGGCTTCTCAGAATATGCTCGTTCTTGGTTTTATCGTCATCGTAGGTATGCTACTTCATCTCTACAATTTCTGGTACAATATGATGTTTGCAGAACTCCTCGGCACGCCAAACATGGGTGGTCTTGAAGCAACAGATGGCTATGGATACATTACCCAAACGTTTAGCTGTCCTATCTATGCAGGAATTTACCTTGTATGGCTCGTGGCTCTTTGGTTCCATTTAACCCACGGTTTTTGGAGCGCCATGCAAACCCTCGGCTGGAACGGTAAGATTTGGTTCTGCCGTTGGAAGGTAATCGGTCAAGCATATGCTACCCTACTTATTCTTATGTATATCATCGTCGTGTTGTATTTCGCTTGTTGCGGAGGCGCGTGCCCTGTTGGTAACTAGAAGTTTCATCATCAATATAGACTATAAATAATATGGCTACAATAAATTCAAAAATTCCTGAAGGTTTAGTTTCAGAGAAATGGACTAATTTTAAGGCTCATCAGAACTTAGTAAATCCTGCGAACAAACGTAAGCTCGACATCATCGTTGTCGGTACTGGTTTAGCGGGTGCTTCTGCTGCCGCATCGCTTGGTGAGATGGGATTCAAAGTGTTCAACTTCTGCATCCAAGATTCTCCACGTCGTGCACACTCCATCGCAGCACAAGGTGGTATCAACGCTGCCAAAAATTATCAAAATGACGGTGACTCTGTTTATCGTCTTTTCTACGACACCGTAAAAGGTGGTGACTATCGTGCTCGCGAAGCAAACGTTTACCGTTTAGCAGAAGTGAGTGCCAGCATCATCGACCAGTGCGTAGCACAAGGCGTTCCTTTCGCTCGTGAATACGGCGGTACACTCGCAAACCGTTCTTTCGGTGGTGTACAAGTAAGTCGCACCTTCTATGCAAAGGGTCAAACGGGTCAGCAGCTTCTTCTCGGTGCTTACTCGGCTCTCATGTGCCAAGTAAACGCAGGTACTGTAAAACTCTACACACGCTACGAAATGCTTGACGTGGTGATTATCGACGGGCGCGCTCGTGGTATCATCGCCAAGAACACCATAACAGGTAAATTAGAACGCTTTGCGGCTCACGCAGTTGTACTCGCAACAGGTGGTTACGGCAATACGTACTTTTTATCGACCAACGCAATGGGTTGCAACTGTTCCGCAGCCATCGCCGCCTATCGCAAAGGGGCTTACTTTGCAAACCCTGCTTACGTTCAGATTCACCCTACGTGTATCCCCGTTCACGGAGACAAGCAAAGTAAGTTGACCCTGATGTCTGAGTCGTTGCGTAACGACGGACGTATCTGGGTTCCTAAGAAATTAGAAGATGCCAAGAAAGTTCAAGCAGGTCAGCTCAAAGGCAAAGACATTGCCGAGGCCGATCGCGATTACTACTTAGAGCGTCGCTACCCCGCCTTTGGAAACCTTGTACCTCGTGACGTGGCAAGCCGCGCTGCGAAAGAGCGTTGCGACAAAGGTTTCGGCGTGAACAACACGGGCTTGGCGGTATTCCTCGACTTCTCAGAAGCCATCAGTCGGTTAGGGCGCGATGCCGTAGAACAGCGTTATGGCAACCTCTTCGATATGTACGAAGAAATCACCGATGTTTCGCCCTACGACAACCCTATGATGATTTACCCAGCGATTCACTACACGATGGGAGGAATCTGGGTGGATTACGAGTTGCAAACGTCTATTCAAGGCTTGTTCGCCATTGGAGAGTGTAACTTCTCTGACCACGGAGCAAACCGCCTAGGTGCATCTGCACTGATGCAAGGATTGGCAGATGGTTATTTCGTATTGCCTTACACCATTCAAAATTACCTAAGCGACCAGATTACCGTGCCACGCTTCTCTACCGATATGCCAGAATTTAAGACCGCAGAAGCCTCGGTACAGAACAAGATCGAACAAATGATGAGCATAAAGGGTAAGAAGTCGGTAGACTCCCTACACAAAGAGCTCGGTCATATTATGTGGGAACACGTCGGTATGGCTCGTACCAAAGAAGGACTCGAAAAAGCACTCAAAATGATGAAGAACCTGCGCAAGGACTTCGAAGAAAACTTATTCATTCCTGGAAGCAAAGACGGATTAAACGTAGAGCTAGACAAAGCATACCGTTTATACGACTTCATCATCATGGGCGAACTGATTGCTTTCGATGCACTCAACCGTGAGGAAAGCTGTGGCGGACACTTCCGCGAAGAGCACCAAACAGAAGAGGGCGAAGCAAAGCGTGATGACGAGAATTGCTTCTACGTTTCTTGCTGGGAATATCAAGGCAATGACAACACATCGCCTGTGATGAACAAAGAGCCACTAAAATACGAGGCGATAGAGGTTAAGACACGTAATTACAAGAACTAATTAAAGGAAAAAACAATGGACAAAAATATTAGTTTTACCATAAAATTTTGGCGTCAAAACGGGCCTAAAGAGACCGGTAGATTTGACACACGCGAGATGAAAGACATCTCTGGAGATACGTCTTTCCTCGAAATGCTCGACATCCTAAACGAGCAGCTCATTAGCGAAGGTCAAGAGCCTTTCGTTTTCGACCACGACTGTCGCGAAGGAATCTGCGGCATGTGTTCACTCTACATTAACGGAACTCCTCATGGCAAAACAGAAAGCGGAGCAACAACTTGCCAACTGTATATGCGCCGCTTCAACGATGGCGAAACCATCACCGTAGAACCTTGGCGTTCGGCGGCATTCCCTGTGATCAAAGATGCCATGGTGGATCGTTCTGCCTTCGATAAGATTCAAGCAGCAGGTGGTTATGTCAGTGTACGTACGGGTGCGCCTCAGGATGCAAATGCCATTCTGATTTCGAAACAAGATGCAGACGAAGCGATGGACTGTGCCACATGTATTGGCTGTGGCGCTTGTGTTGCCGCTTGTAAAAATGGTTCTGCCATGCTGTTTGTCTCTTCTAAAGTTAGTCAATTCGCATTACTGCCACAAGGCAAGCCAGAAGCAGCAAAACGCGCAAAGGCGATGGTTGCAAAAATGGACGAACTCGGTTTTGGAAACTGTACCAACACACGTGCTTGTGAAGCCGTTTGCCCTAAGAGTGAAAGCATTGCAAACATAGCTCGCCTCAACCGTGAGTTTATAAAAGCAAAACTAAGCGATTAAGCATTCGTCTTCCACGAATACAACGTATAAAAAAGCGAGCGAAATTCCCCCAAAGGAGAATTTTCGCTCGCTTTTTATCGCCTATTTAAGAACGAAAGCTTGGTTCTTGCATATTTTATTCTTCTGTTCTTGCCTCTTGCAAAAATTCTTTCTATCTTTGTCCCCATATTCAATTACAAGTAACGTATTTACACCTATATATGAAACAGTACAGAACGGTAAACAATCTCATAGGTTGGATTACTTTCGCTATTGCAGCATTCGTTTATTGCTCCACGATCGAGCCGACTGCTAGCTTTTGGGATTGTCCCGAGTTTATTACAACTGGCTATAAATTAGAAGTGGGACACCCTCCTGGCGCGCCCTTCTTTATGCTTACCGCCAATTTGTTCTCACAATTTGTAAATAGTCCCACAGAGGTGGCACGTATGGTGAATATGATGTCTGCGCTGCTGAGTGCGGGTTGCATCTTGTTCCTTTTCTGGAGCATCACCCACCTCACTCGCAAATTGCTTTGCACCAATGGAAACGTAACATCTCTTGGGCAACTGATTGCCATAGAAGGCTCTGGACTAGTTGGAGCACTGATCTACACCTTTTCGGACACCTTCTGGTTTTCGGCGGTAGAGGGTGAAGTCTATGCCTATTCGTCCATGTTTACCGCAGTCGTCTTTTGGTTGATACTCAAGTGGGAAGACAACGCGGATGCACCTCATAGCGACCGTTGGCTCGTGCTCATTGCCTACCTCACAGGTTTGTCGATTGGTGTCCACCTCTTGAACCTCCTTTGTATTCCAGCCATTGTGCTTGTGTACTATTATAAAAAGAATCCAAACGCTACCGTTAAGGGTAGCCTCATCGCATTGTTTGTGTCCGTTCTCCTTATCGCGGCGGTACTATATGGTGTCGTGCCTGGTATTGTGAAAATCGGTGGTTGGTTCGAGCTTCTCTTTGTCAACTTCTTAGGATTACCCTTCAATACAGGTTTGATTATCTATCTACTCTTGCTTGTTTCTTGTGTCATCTGGAGTATCTACGAAAGTTCTATCCACAAGAACCGCAAGCGGTTGATGCTATCGTTCGTACTCTCGGTTGCGTTGCTCGGCATTCCTTTCTACGGACACGGTTGGGGCGGCATTCTACTCGGCATTGTTGTGCTGGGTGCCATAAGTTACATACTCTTATATCGCAAAGGTAAAGAATATCTCGTTCGCCCACGCTTTATCAACAGTTCACTGCTTTGTATGCTGATGCTTATGATTGGTTACTCCTCGTACGCCATCATTGTGATACGCTCTACAGCAAATACGCCCATGGATCAAAATTCACCAGAGGACATCTTCACGCTTGGTCAGTATCTAGGTCGTGAGCAATACGGCTCTACACCCTTGTTCTATGGAAAAGCCTACAATTCTCAATTGGAATACGAAGACGCAGGCGATGGCTATATGAAACCGAAAAAGTCTGCGGGCGCAAACGTCTATCAACGTAAAGAGAAAACAGCGAAAGGAGAAAAGGATTTTTATGAAGTGAATGGCGATAATGGAAAATATCTCTATGCTCAAAATATGATATTTCCTCGTATGCACGATTCTCAATATGCTCATGCGTATGAAGACTGGATGGGGGGCATCGAAGGTTATCAAGTACCGTTTGAGCAAAACGGTCAACAGACCACAATCAAAATGCCAACACAGTTGGAGAATATGAAGTTCTTCTTCTCCTATCAACTGAACTTTATGTATTGGCGTTACTTTATGTGGAACTTTGCCGGTCGTCAAAACGATATTCAAAGTAATGGCGAACTAGAGCACGGCAACTGGATAACAGGAATCTCGTGGTTCGACAATTGGCGACTAGGAGACCAAAGTCAATTGCCTTCTGATCTAAAGCAAAACAAAGGCCATAATGTATTCTTTATGCTTCCACTTTTACTCGGTATTATAGGGCTCTTCTGGCAAGCTTATCGAGGCGATAAAGGGGTGAAGCAATTTTGGGTGGTGTTCTTCCTCTTCTTTATGACAGGTATTGCCATTGTGCTCTATCTAAACCAAACCCCATCGCAACCTCGTGAGCGAGACTATGCCTACGCGGCATCATTCTATGCTTTTGCCATTTGGTGTGGTATGGGCGTGGCCGCCATTGCGAAAGGGCTCGAACGCCTCAAACTAGGTGAAACACCCGCAGCAGCCTTAGCAACAGTGGCTTGCGTATTGGTACCTATACAAATGTGTTCTCAAACATGGGACGACCACGATCGTAGCAATCGCTACACGTGCCGCGACTTTGGACAGAACTACTTAATGAGTCTTCAGGCACAGGGAAACCCCATCCTCTTTACCAATGGCGATAACGACACGTTCCCTCTCTGGTATAACCAAGAAACAGAAGGTTTCCGTACCGATGTTCGAGTTTGTAACCTTTCTTATTTGCAAACAGACTGGTATATCGACCAAATGAAACGTCCTGCGTATAACTCTCCAGCAGTACCGATCACGTGGAGCCGTGCTGAATACGTTTCGGGTAAGAATGAGTTTATCCAAATCCGCCCAGACTACAAGGAGCAGATCTTAAAACTCTATGCCGAGAACCCACAGCAAGCACGCGAAACCTTTGGTGACAATCCGTTTGAGCTGAAGAATATTCTCAAGAACTTTGTACGCAACCCCGAGTTAGCATGTATCCCGACCGACAGCATCTTTGTAAAAATAGATAAGAACGCCGTACGCCGTTCGGGGATGAAAATAGTAGATAGCATTCCAGATTATATGGTCATCTCGCTTACGGGTAAAAACGCCGTGTACAAGAGTGAACTGATGATGTACGAAATGCTAGCGGAATGTAATTGGACTCGTCCCCTCTATGTGGCCACCACGGTAGGCAGCGACAATTGGGCGAATATGGGTGATTATTTTATGCAAGAAGGTTTGGTCTATCGCATTACGCCCTTCAAGGTAAAACAAGAAGCAAGTTTGAATGTGGATACCGATAAGATGTACGATAACCTGATGAATAAGTTCAAGTTTGGAGGCATCAATAATCCGAAAATCTATTTAGACGAAACCGTATCGCGTATGTGCTATACGCATCGCCGTATGTTTGCCATCCTTGCGTCACAACTGCTCGTTGAAGGTAAAAAAGAAAAAGCACTCAACGTACTGGCTTACTGCGAAAAGATGATTCCATCCTCTATCTTCCCTCATGGAAACATGATGGGTGGTTCCTTTGAATTAGCACGAGCATGGATCTTAGCTTCGAAGCCACTACAGGGACAAAAGATGCTGAAAGAAATGGCAGAGTACAGTAAGGAATACCTATCGTGGTACTTATGCTTGAACGATACACAGCTTCACACGTATTCGCATGATTGTATGTATCATCTGGATGCCATCTACCGCGCTTCCTCTCTTTTGATAGAAAGTGGAGACTCCAAAGATGGACAAAACTATCAAAAATTGGTGGAGAAGTATGCGCAACACTTAAACAGTCGTGGCGTATCACTTAGAAACGAATAATGCTTATAGAGCAACCCTCCATATGGCTTCGCTGGCTCTATCCATTCGCCCTTTGGCGTATGGACAAGAGCCAGCGAGCTGTTTATCTCACGTTCGATGATGGACCCATTCCAGAAGTAACCCCTTGGGTGCTTGATGTGCTTGATAAATATCAGATAAAAGCCACGTTCTTTATGGTCGGCGAAAATGTGTACAAACATCCTGAAATATACCAAATGGTGAAGGATCGAGGACATCGCTTAGGCAATCACACCTACAATCATATCGGAGGGCTACGTCATGGCATACGCTCCTATCTTCGCAACGTGACGGATGCGGACGAACTGATTCATACCGATCTTTTTCGACCACCACACGGTTGGATGAAATGGGAACAATACATTGCCGTACGCCTCAAGTATCGCATCGTGATGTGGGACCTCGTTACCCGCGATTATAGTACAAAACTCAATGGACGAGACGTACTGCTCAATGTGCGCAAATATGCCCGTCCTGGCTCGATCATCACTTTTCACGACTCGCTGAGAAGCGAAGATAAACTCATCTATGCCTTGCCTCGTGCCATCGAATGGTTGCAGTCGCAAGGCTATGCGTTCAACGTGTTCGATTAACCTCCGAGGCTTCTGCCAAAAGCAGGAGAAAAAGAGAATACCTCTATGACAACGTCTTCTACCAATCTGAAACCGCCAACCCCCTCCTCGGAAGAACCGTTACAAGCTCTTTCTATTAAAACCGAAGCACTACGCCTTGGCTTTTCCGCCTGTGGCATCGTAAAAGCAGAACGCGTGAATGCCGTAGCAGAACAAGAATTACAGCTCTATCTATCCGAAGGAAGGCAAGCAGAAATGCACTATCTCGAAAACTATACAGACAAACGATTGGATCCACGTTTACTCGTAGAGGGCGCTCAAACCCTCCTCTCCGTAGCGCTGAATTACTACCCTTCGCAACGCCTTGATGCCGACCAATTACAGTTTGCTTATTATGCGTATGGCAAAGACTATCACGTCGTGGTAAAAGAGAAATTGAACGCGCTGCTCACGTTTATTCAGCAGCAAAGACCCGACATTCTAGGACGTGCTTTTTGTGACACCGCCCCTATTCTTGAGCGTTATTGGGCATGGCGTAGCGGCATTGGCTGGATTGGTAAAAACAAGCAACTCCTTCTTCCCCATCACGGAAGCTACTTCTTTCTGGGCGAACTTCTTTTGACCGCTCCCTGCGATCACTACGACACTCCGATCCCCTCTTTTTGTGGATCGTGCCATGCTTGTATAGAGGCTTGTCCTGCAACGTTATGCAACGGACCGTCTCCCCTCTGCAAAGAAAACGAGCAAAAAGAATCTTGGGTCAACTGCCTTTCTTATCTGACCATAGAGCATCGAGGTGAAATACCAGAAATGGCAAAAAAAGGAATGGGCAATACTATTTATGGCTGCGACCAGTGTCAAAAGGTGTGTCCTCACAACCGCTTTGCCCGTCCTACAAGCGTTAGCGATTTTGCTCCAACAACTGATTTTCTGAAAATGCAGCCCAAGGAATGGGAACAACTCACAAAGCTTCAATATACCACTCTCTTTAAAGGATCGGCGGTGAAAAGAACAAAATACGAAGGGCTTATACGCAACATCAAAGCCATACACTCCCCGTCCGAAATCGTTATAGACCTCGGGGAAAATTAAACTTTGAGTCCCCGAAAGTTGAATTCTTCAACTTTATTTCGTAATATT
>JAVVVP010000062.1:6531-13895 GCA_036652575.1 Bacteroidaceae bacterium | reverse complement strand
AAAAAAGAGCGTTCTAGCAAAAGAACGCTCTTTTTAGTTTTGAAAAAGGATATAATGCTTACGCCTTTATGCGGTTCAGGTAAGAGCCATCGCGTGTATCCACTTCAATGGTTTCACCTTCGTTGATAAAAAGAGGTACACGAATCTGAGCCCCCGTTTCCACCTTCGCAGGTTTGGTAGCATTTGTAGCCGTGTCGCCCTTCAGTCCTGGTTCGGTATACACAATTTTAAGAATGGTTTTGACAGGCATTTCAGCATAAAGAACGATGTCTGCACTTGCATCGCTTACGACTTCTACCATATCCCCCTCTTTCATATAGTCAACACCTTCGATCAAGTCTTTTTCAATGGTGATGTCGTCCCATGTTTCTTGGTTCAAAAAGTGATATTGGTCTCCCTCGAAATAAGAGAATTGAAACGTGCGGCGTTCTACGCGCACATCTTCCAATTTTTCACCTACATTAAAACGACGCTCTAACACACGTCCGCTTACTACATCTTTCAAGGTGGTACGCATAATGGTGTTCCCTTTCCCTGGTTTAACGTGTAAGAAATCGACGCAAAAATAGAGTTTGCCATCCATGCGAATACAAGTTCCTTTCTTAATGTCTTGAGAATTAATCATACTGTTCTTAATCTATTATTTGAGTTGTTTTATACGACTTTTGTTTTGAATACGGGGGCAAAGATAGAAAAAAACTATGTAAATTTCACCTTTTTGATATCTTTTATATGCTGTATTTCGTATTCGAAGGTGAAAATACGGCATTGCTGAACCGAAAAAGAGGCAATACATTTGCTTATTTGAAAAAAAGTCTCTACTTTTGCACCCTAATTGTGCGATAATACAAAACAACAAAGAATATAACGATGAAAAGAACATTTCAACCCCACAACAGAAAAAGAAGCAACAAACATGGTTTCCGTCTACGTATGGCAACAGCGAACGGTCGTAAGATCCTTGCAGCACGTCGCGCAAAAGGTCGCAAAAAACTAAGCGTTGGTGACGAGAACCACGGCAAATAAGAAGTAGCTTTCTACTTATGGATACACGAGAAGAAGTAACGCTTTCTAGTCAACGAAAGCATTACTTCTTCGTTCGTTTCCACCCTATTCTCTCTTAAAGGACAGCGAAAGTACATTAAGTAACACCTCGAAGCGAAAAGGCAAGCTTTTTATTTGTTCTTTTTATCGCTTAATCGTATCTTTGCATAAGCAAACACTATAGAAGTAAAGCAATGACGCTACACGACTTTTTCGCAAAAATAGGTAGTCGCTATCTATGGGGAAACCTATTCGCGATGATACTACTCTCCATTCTATTGGTATGGGGCGTATTGTTTGCAATAAGCACATACACACATCACGGAGAAAGCGTTTCCGTGCCCAATCTACGGGGACTTCAATTTGAAGAAGCACAGCAAAAACTTCAGTTACGCGGACTCATTATCCAAGTGAACGATTCTGGATTTGTGCGCGCTGCGCCCGCGAATTCGGTGCTAGAGCAATCGATCGAGGCGGGCACAAAAGTTAAAAAAGGACGCACCATTTATATCACCATCAACTCCACCAATACCCCCACACTCGTTGTGCCCGATGTTGCCGACAATTGCTCCATGCGCGAAGCTCAAACCAAACTCAAAGCGATTGGTTTTAACCTGGACGAAGTGGAATATATTAATGGGGAAAAAGATTGGGTTTATGAAATTAAGCACAACGGAACGATTCTGAGTGCAGGAAGCCGAGTGCCCGTGGATGCCCGAATTACCCTCGTGGTAGGCAACGGGATGGTAGAAACCGAAGAAGAAGACAGTACAGCCGTGAACGATTACCCCATAGACGCAGGACTCACCGATGAAGAAAATACCATAGGCAATGAATGAACAGGACGACCTAGAAGAAATGGAGCCTATTGAACTGCTAGAAACGACAACAATAGACGGGGATTTGACAGACGAAGAAGAAAACGGACTGCTATACGAACATTTCAGAGTCATCGCCGACAAGGGACAGACGCTGTTACGAGTTGATAAATTCTTATTCGTTCACCTGCCCGACACCTCGCGCAATCGCATACAAAAAGCCGCAGAAGCAGGCTTTATCCGAGTGAACGACCGAACCGTGAAGAGCAACTACCGTGTGAAGCCGTTCGATATCGTAACCCTGATGCTCGACCGTCCTCGTTACGAATCGACCATTGAACCAGAAAATATCCCGCTCAACGTAGTCTACGAAGACACGGAACTAATGGTGGTAAATAAGCCCGCAGGACTGGTGGTTCATCCAGGGTGCGGGAACTACACAGGAACCTTGGTCAACGCTCTGGCTTGGTACCTACGCAAAGATCCCCACTTCGACCCAAACGATCCGAATGTGGGACTGGTGCATCGCATCGACAAAGACACCTCGGGGCTCCTCGTTATTGCAAAGACGGCAAATGCGAAAACAAAGCTCGGACTGCAATTTTTCAACAAGACCACACGGCGATGTTACAACGCGTTGGTATGGGGCAACGTAAAAGACAACCGTGGGCGCATAGAGGGCAATATTGCCCGCAATCCCAAAGACCGGCTTCAGATGACCGTCTTCCCGCCTGCGTCGGAGGTAGGGAAGTCTGCCGTCACCCACTACACCGTCATCGAACGGTTTGGCTACACCACGCTGATAGAATGTGTACTCGAAACAGGGCGGACCCACCAAATTCGCGCGCATATGAAGCACATGGGGCATCCACTCTTTAACGATGCTCGCTATGGTGGAGACCTTATTTTACGAGGGTCTTCCTCTAGTTCCTACAAACAATTTATAACCCATTGTTTTGAGTGCTGCCCACGTCAAGCCTTGCACGCCCGAACACTTGGGTTTCGCCATCCAACAACAGGAAAAGAAATGGACTTCACCTCACCTTTGCCCGCAGATATGGAGCACTTGATAGAACGCTGGCAACACTATATACAAAATAAGAATTAGGAATATATACATTAAAAAGAAATAATATGAAACGAGTTATTGCAATTGTAGCTGGAGGCGATTCCTCCGAACACGATGTTTCTCTGCGTAGCGCTCTGGGCATTTATTCTTTCATCGACAAAGAAAAGTATGACTGCTATATTATAGAAATAAAGGGGCAATCTTGGGAAGCTTTTATCAACAAAAGCGTAAAAGTAATAGTGGACCATGGCGACTTTTCTTTCCAAACTATCAACGGACGCATTCGTCCAGACTTTGCGTATATCACCATACACGGCACACCTGGAGAAGACGGCATTTTGCAAGGATACTTTGATATGATAGGGCTACCCTACTCCACCAGCAATGTATTGGTGGAAGCCTTGACCTTTAATAAATTCACGCTCAACCAATACTTACGAAGCTTTGGCATTCGCATCAGCGAAAGTATGATGATTCGCAAAGGACAAGAAAAAGAAGTTCACGCCAGAGACATTGTTGAAAAAATAGGACTGCCTTGTTTTATCAAACCCAACGCGGGCGGAAGTAGTTTTGGAGTAACCAAAGTGCTGACCATTAACAAAATAGAACAAGCCATTTCAAAAGCCTTCGCAGAAAGCAATGAAGTGATGATCGAAGCCATGATGAGCGGAACCGAAATAACCTGCGGCTGCTATAAGACCCGCACCCATCGTTGCGTGTTTCCCATCACCGAGGTAGTAACAGACAATGATTTTTTTGATTACAATGCCAAATACAACGGACAAGTACAAGAGATTACGCCCGCACGCATTGCGCCCGCTACGGCCGAACGCGTGCAAGCCCTCACGTCGTCTATCTACGACATTTTGGGCTGCGAAGGTCTCATCCGCATTGACTATATCCTGACCAAAGAAAACGACGAGGACAAAATCAATCTGCTCGAAATAAACACCACGCCAGGAATGACGGCAACAAGTTTCATTCCGCAACAAATAAAAGCGGCAGGACTTGACATTAAAGACGTGATGACCCATATTATTGAAAATAAATTCTAACTCAAAATGCTAATACCTGCTGAATTTGACGAAATACGTCCATACACTCCGGAAGAGTTGCCCGAAGTGTACGAAGAATTGATAGCTGACCCCCTTTTTAAAGAAGCCGTGATGACCGTACACAAAGACATCACCTTCGAAGCCTTGGCCCAAAAACTACGCGTGTGTCAAACCAATCAAGAGGTGCAAAACACCTTCTTTTATCCGTTAATCAAAGGCGTAATGAATGCCTACACGGATGGAACCGATATGAATGCAGATAATTTAGACCGGAGCATCCGCTATACCTTTATCTCCAATCACCGCGACATCGTAATAGACTCCGCCTTTCTTTGCGTTCTATTACTCGATAACCAGTTCCCTACAACCATAGAAATTGCCATCGGCGACAACTTGTTGACCCGACCATGGATAAAAAAAATAGTACGCATCAACAAATCCTTCATCGTACAGCGCTCTCTCTCGATGAGACAAAAACTCGAAAGTAGCATCCGTATGAGCCGATATATGCACTATGCCATCCAGCACAAGCATGAAAATATATGGATCGCTCAACGAGAAGGACGTGCGAAGGACTCGAATGATGTGACCCAAGATGCCGTACTGAAAATGATGGCGATGGGCGGAGAAGGCAGCACCGCAAACAGCCTCCGCACCTTAAACATCACGCCCCTGACCATTTCCTATGAATACGACCCTTGCGACTTTCTGAAAGCACAAGAGTTTCAGGAAAAACGAGACCATCCCAATTTCAAAAAAAGAAAAGGCGACGACCTCCTCAATATGAATACAGGCATCTTTGGCTATAAAGGACACGTACATTATCAAACGGCAAACTGCATCAACTCTTGGCTCGACACCATAGATTGCAAAATGACGAAAAATGAGTTCTTTTCCAAAATAGCACAGCACATCGATCACGAAATTCATAGAAACTATCGCTTATACGGCACAAACTATATGGCAGCCGACCTCGTAAACGGAACTACGCACTTTGCCAGCCACTACAACAGCCAGGAAAAGGTTCGCTTTGAAGAATACATCAACGAACGCATCGCACTCGTGAAATGCGACAACCCAGACCCCGTGTTCTTACGAGAAAAGCTATTATGGATGTATGCAAATCCAGTGTTCAACTACTTAAAAGCCACCACGGCATAAGCGCCCGGAACACGATGACACGCTACAGCCTTTTTTCAATAGTAGGAATCGTTGTTATCTTGATGTCTTGCCAAAACGAAGAAGAAGCTGCATTTGGGAAGACCCAGTTGGACTTTGTCGAAATGCTGACAGATGCAAACGGCACGGCGCGATGGCTGGCGCGCGACCTGAACGACACGCTCCGCCTCACGAACCCCATCAGCGGGTTCAAAAGCGATACATTATACCGTTCCATCGCCGTCTATTCCGTCACCGCCAACCATGCCACAATAAGCAGCGTAACTCCCGCCATCTCGTCCACACCATCCGCGTTTGCACATCAAGAGATCTATACAGACCCACTAAAAGTGCAAAGCATTTGGCGAGGCGGACACTACGTAAACTTGACCCTCAACCTCTTGTCGCAAGGCTTGGGACATACCTTTGCCTTTGTAGACAAGGGCATAACCACTCAAGCCAATGGAACGCAGACGCTGCACCTCCAACTGTATCACAAACAAGGTGCAGACCCCCTTCTCTATGCTCGTACCGCCTACCTGTCGTGCCCCCTCTACAAATATGCCCAACAACTACACCACGGCACAGATTCGATCTTTTTCACCATCCACCAATTTCAAGGCGAATCTACGTGGAAATTAAGGTATTGAGAACTTCGAAAACGGTGGCACTTGGTGAGAGCGAACAACGCGGTGAGCATAAAAAACAAGAATAAAGCAGCGGATAGAAGGTTTTTCACTACTTTTGCACAATACAATCGCATCAAATACGTTATAAATAGAGATATGAGTTTCCCTAAAGATAAAACAAGTAGAAAAAAAGTATGGCTAAGCATCTTGATGTGTTTCGTCCTCCTTAGTCTATCTGCACAAGAACGGAAACTGCAAAACCGTCCGTACATAGACCTTCGAAAATTTCATTACGGTTTTTTATTTGGGCTACACGAACAAGGACTTAGCATCGAAAACAATGGCTACATCGACCCCGCTACAAGCAAACAATGGTTTTCCTCTAATGCTAGCTACAATGCAGGGTTCACCGTAGGTGTGTTGGGTGAACTTCGGATCAACAAGACGTTCGGCCTACGCCTTATACCCACCATGCACTTCGGGAGCAAAAATGTAACCTTCCGCGAACAAGCATCGGGAAAAATCGAAACACAAGAGATAAAGAGTACCTACATCTCGTTACCGATCAACCTCAAAATAAGTGCTCCGCGATTCAACAACTATCGCCCTTACGTGATGACAGGTATCAACCCGATGTACGATCTGACTACAAAAAAGAGAAGTAATCTTTTGCTAAAGCCCTTTGATTGTTACTTCGAAGTAGGGTTAGGCTGCGACTTCTACCTTCCTTTCTTTAAATTCATACCCGAGCTTAAGTTTTGCTTCGGTCTGTCGAACCTCCTTCAAAAAGACCGCAGCGACCTGGTAGACAAAACGATGGAGGTTTATACCCAAAGCATCAACAAAGCATCCGCCAATATGATCGTCCTCACACTTTACTTTGAATAAGAAGTTAAGAATAAGAGAAAAAAGGCTTTGCCATATCAAAAAAAAATCGTTCCTTTGCATCGCTTTTCTACGTAATCGCTGGCAGGATGCAGAGTTCCCTGTTATGTTGCGTAGGGACGAACAAACAATTTAATTACCACATTTAGAAATGGCAGATTTAATTAAAGTTGCTGAAGAAGCATTTGCTACAGGCAAACAACTCCCTTCATTCAAGGCAGGTGATACCATCACTGTAGCTTACAAAATCGTCGAGGGCAGCAAAGAGCGTATCCAGTTATACCGCGGTGTTGTTATCAAGATTTCAGGTCATCAAGACAAAAAACGTTTTACCGTGCGTAAAATGTCTGGAACAATTGGCGTAGAACGTATTTTCCCTATCGACTCACCAGCGATCGACAACATCGAAGTGAACAAAGTGGGTAAGGTGCGTCGTGCTAAACTTTACTACCTACGTAATCTTACAGGTAAGAAAGCTCGTATCAAGGAAAAACGCGTTAGCGCAAAAGCGTAAGCTTAACTTCCTTTTCACAAGGTACAAAAAAGATAGAGAGAGTGTCAAACATGGACCTCTCTCTCTTTTTTTATATCCCTCTCTTGCCGTGAATTTTGGAATCAACCGTTATTTCGGACTGACCCATAATATATAATATATACTATTCCTCCTCGTGTCATTGTGTTGTGTGTCGGGATTTCCTAATTGACA
>JAVVVP010000062.1:0-6431 GCA_036652575.1 Bacteroidaceae bacterium | reverse complement strand
AAGGGTCCTTTTTTAACTTTTTGAACAACCGACGTTTGCAGGAATAGGCCTCGGAACAAAAGTCGGAAAATAAATAGTCGCTTTTAATCTAAGCAGTAAAAAAATATCTGCGAGAATTATCTCGCAGATATTTTTAAAGTATCATCGCCTCATTAGAAGCCTTTAAGACTTCCAGAAAGGAACTATTATTTCTTAGCTTTCTTTACCTTCTTAGCAGCCTTTAGAGCCGCTTTTTCTGCTTTCGCTACTGCCTTATAAGCCTCAACAGCACCTTTTTCTTTCAAGGTCTTTGTGAAAAGAGCCGCAATGGCAGCCGTCTTAGCCTCCTCTTCAGGAGAAGCAAACGCATGCTTAAAGCCTTTTACCTCATTCCAATGTCCGCGCGTAAAATCAGGGACATCTACCGATGCACAATTATGATCCATAGATAAAGTACCTAGTTCAGCAAGACAGCACCACTCGGCAAGGTCGTATACGTCCATATCGAGAGGAAGACCGTTTTGCAAGCAGTAAATCATACGGCTATCCATAATGAAGTCCATACCGCCGTGACCACCAACTTTCTTCGCAATCTCACCGTATTTTTTAAGGATAGGATGCTGATACTTTGCAACAAGTTCGTCCTTTTCTGCTTGTGGCATAAAGCCGTGAGAAGACAAATTATCTACTTTAGGCTTTACACCCGAAGCCGCCATTTGTACGCCATCAAGAGCATAGCCTTCTGATGGATATTTATTCGCTAATCCCTTGGTTCCAGTCAACTGATATAAACGGTTGTAAGGTTGTGGGTTCATTACGTTATGTTGAATTTCGATCACTTTACCATTCTCCGTACGCATAAGCGTTGTCGTATGGTCGCCATTCTTGAAATCGGTGCACTTTTCGCCCGTTACTTTTTCTACGTAAGCTGGTCCATGAACCGCTTTGGTATCCATCGCTACAAGTGTTTTCAAACGGTCGCCACGGTGAATATTGAGAGCTTGCGCTACAGGGCCTAAACCGTGAGTAGCATATACATCACCACGGAAGTTTTTGTTGTAGTCCATACGCCAGCCGAGTTTGTCGCCAGCTGCTTTGTTCTTCCAATAAGCATCCCAAAAACCATCTAGATTATGGATATATGCACCTTGAGCACGAAGCACTTCACCAAACACACCTTGTTGTGCCATATTCAACGTATTCATCTCGAACCAGTCGTAGCAGCAGTTTTCAAGAATCATACAGTGCTTACGCGTTTTCTCAGATAAATTAATCAAATCCCAGCATTCATGTAAGTTCATGGCTGAAGGAACTTCGATGGCAACATTTTTACCATTCTCGAGCGCACATTTAGCAACGAGGAAGTGATGCTTCCAATCGGTAGCGATGTAAACGAGATCAATATCCGAACGTTTGCAAAGTTCTTTGTAACCATCTTCACCACTATAAATAGCAGCTTCGGGCAGATTGACCTTCTTCAACGTCTTTTGGCAACCTTCAGCACGTTCTTTGACATAATCGCAAAGAGCTACGATTTGAACACCATCAATATAAGTAAAACGTTCTACTGCACCTGGACCGCGCATTCCAAGGCCCACGAATGCGACACGTACAACATTCATCTTTGGGGTGGTAAGTCCTAACACATTCTTCTGATCTGCTGGACGAGCTGGGGTTTCGGTTACAATGGTACCACCATTCCATTTCCAAGGCCAAGTGTATTGAGCACTTACTGTTTGCGTTGTGAACGCTAAGCAAGCGATACACAATCCGACCATCATTTGATTTAATCTCTTCATAATTTAATTACTTCTTTATTTTATTGTTCCTGATTTATTTCTGATCACGCAAGAAACCGTTTCTAGTCTTTATGATTTATGGTACAAAAATAAAGAAAAAGAATGACTTACACAAAATTCCAGTTCAAAAAATAGTCCTTACCCTTTTTTAGTAGGATTTTAAACTTTTTCCGGTCTGAAATATTTCACCAGATTTCTCTTTAGAATTGAAGATGCAGAGTTTCGCCTTTGCGCATCACCACGGTGAAGAGATTACGTTTAAGTACATACGGATTCTTGATTCCTTTCACCACTAGCGGAACCTCGTTTGAAGGTAAAGCGAGTCGTAAGATACCACCTTGTTCGGAAAAGATGGAGACCTTTTCTAAACGCTTTTCCCGTTGCACCGCCGACACAACAAAGGCGCCTTCGGCTCGAAGCTGTCGAAACGACACATCGCTCCAATGAGCGGGTATCGCAGGAAATAGACGGAGGGTATCGGTATGACTTTGCAATAACATTTGCTGTACACCTGAGGCAAAGGCAAAATTTCCTTCGAGCGTAAAAGGGCGATAGGTAAAAAGGGACTTTCCACTTTTCGTTTGGTCTCCATTGACGTGAAACGTGTTCTTTAAACAGAAACAACGCGCAAAGGTTCTCAAAGTTTCTGCCGCACCATCGCCATCTCGTGCACGAGCTTGTAGATTGCCCAACCAAGCATAAGAATAGCCTACCCAATAATCGGGCTTACCTTCCTTTAATCGCTTGATGGTGGCCTGAATAATACGCTGTGACGAGGCGCCTTGACTCGGGTCGATTAACGACAAAGGATAAATGGCCATGGCATGCGAGAAATGGCGATGCGAACTGCGATAATCATATCCTGGCGCAAACTGAAGGCATCCCTCGTTATCTATTGAAAGTTCGGGCAGTTGGTTTCGCATTTTGCGCCAATGACGGGCTTCGGTCTTTAAACCTAAAGAGTCTGCCATTTGTGCCGCCGAAGCAAAGGCGAATTGCATCAAAGACAAGTCGTAGTTCGTCATCTCTGAGAACCAAGCACGAATATCGTTGTCGTTAATTTCTGGACTTGAACTCATTTCTAAACGACGTATGCCACAAGAATCAACCGAAGATATATTTTCTAAAAAAGTGGCCACATCGCGCGTAAAAGGATAAGCTCTTTGACGCAAAAACGTTGAGTCGGCGGTATAGCGCCAATGCAAATAAAAATGTTGAGAAAGCCATGCGCTAACAGTTTGTGACATCGCATACTGTATCCAACCGCCCATCGGTTCACCCGTTAAAGAGCAAACGCCAGGCACATTGAGCCCTTCAACTTCAAAATATTGCCGCGTATACTTTTTATAGGTATCACGTTGTGCCCAAAGCGTATTGAGATAACCTAATCCTTCTGTCAAATGATTACCTGTATAGGTTGGCCAATAGCTTAATTGAGTATTCAAATCGTGATGATAATCTCCTTTCCAAGGGGGCAACTTACCATTGTCTGCCGTCCATACACTTTGTAAAGAAATGGGATAGGAATGCTCACGCGTTGCGCTACCAAACTTATACATTTCTCTGTCATACTGCTGTTGCAACAAGGTATCGGGAAGAGAGATGGAAGATTGAGCTCCGTATTTATGCCAAAACGTACGGTGTGCTTTCTGGTCGGCCTTACAACCTCTTTTCATCGCTTGTTGTGTCAAGATGGATGCGTCTTCCTTTCCCTGCGTAGACGTAATGCTCCATACGCCGTAAAGTTTGTGCCCTTTGCGCTCCCATCGAATGCAAACATCGTAGGAAAAGTTTCCCCAGCCAGGTTGATGGTATCGAATGCTCTTCGCCGTACGCTCCACAAGCCCCTTTGGATACCCCAAACGACGCAAGTCTAGTCCTTCGACTGGACCTCCGTCCACCGATGCACCTTGTTTTACATATTCAGGTATGATTAGTTCTGGCGTTACCTCCATTTCCAAATGATCAAAAACAAACCAGCCAACGGGAGCGGTGGCATGCACAAACGTCTGCAAACGGATGCCGTTCGCCCAATTCACCGTACAAAGTGCTTCCTTCACATCGAGGCACACGGAACGAACCGCGCCAAAGGATTTTGTATCAAACTCTAAAGCAGCTCCTGGAATTTTAGAGGGTGCGGCAAAGTTATCGTAAGGCCAATCAAACTTTTTTTGTACGGGCAGATAATCACCTTTTCTGACTTGTTCCTTCACCCACCGAAAACGATAATTCGCACCACTCAAACTATCCACAGGACGTAAGTCCCAGAGATCGGCACGATCTAACGAGAGCCGTAGCATCTCTCCCTTTTGCCAGACCAATGCACCGATTACCGCATTGCCGAGCGGCATACCTTCGTCCCAACTTTTGGCGAAGTCGTGAAACAGAAGATTGCTGTTAGTCGTTGTACGCCTTTCCCGAGGAACGGTCGATTCCTCCAACGTTCTTTGCGTTGCCATCAAAGGGTTGCAACACGCAACGTACAAAATGATGGATGAAATGAAATTTCTCATGTTTTATTTTTTAAAAGGTTAGACGACACGTCTTTATGCGTAACGAAAAGCTCTACACAGGTTGCGGCGCGTTGGACGTAGAGTTTGTGAGACTTAAAAAATACTCTACATCTTTTTTGATACGCCCATAAAGCGGTGCAGAACGGTAAAGAGCATGTTTCCGCAGCATTTCCTCTGGAGCACTCGAACTATGCTGATAACCAGACAATTCATTTTGCATTTGAATGTTATGCTCAGCCAATTTGTGTATTTCTCGTTCCCTCTCTCTATGTAGAGCCTCGCAGACGGTGACAAAGAGAGGTGTGACCACCTTATCGTAGATGTCATGCCCTCGCATAAAGAGGTACGTATCCTCTGGTAGCACGCCCAAATCTTCCAATTCTTGCATCAAGGGCTTATAAGTCTCTTTGGCTTGAGGTAAACGATTTTGCAAATAATTTATTTTACGATTTACGTAATGCCGAAGCTTTTCGAGCGTTTGCTCTGGATGGTAGAGGTTTATATCCTCAATCGTGACAATGAGACAAAGATCGGCCATCGTGAAAATACCATGCGTTCCATAGCGATAACACCAAATAGACCATACAAAAAGAGGATGCACGATACGTGAGAAATCCGCCATAAAAGCGGTAAAACTGAAGAGATCGTGATCGTTAAGCGTAGCCATTACGCACACATCATGCAAGCAGGGCGCATAGCATTGATAGTTTTCAATGGCATACGTATAGGTATGCATTACATAAGGGCTTTCGCAAATGCGGCGTGATATTTCGGACGAGCCTTGCAACAGATAGTCGTAATCGGCATCTACGCAAGCTATCATATAGCGTCCAAAGCGTTCGCCAAGCGCATTCATCAACGCTACTTTTTTCCCTTTACTAAGCGTATTTCGCGAAGGGAGCATGACTTCAAAATAACGCTCTTCGTTTTCGTATTCGGATAATACGTTTCGCCAGAATAGTACATCATCGTAACTTTCCACATAAGCGACAATTTTTTTTCTTGCACCGTGTGAACGTAATTGTTGCGCAGCAGCAAGATAATTGGACGTTATATTATCAGATAATCTTCTCGACATAGGGATATAGGTTTTAGTCCGTGATATCGCTTACCTCTGTTACCGTGTCTATCCAACCGTTCATAATCACAGCGGGCGAGTGCGTGGTAAGGATTATTTGCACGTTGGGGTTCACTTCTCGGATAAGATCAATCAGTTGTTTCTGCCACTCTATGTGGAGACTAACTTCGGGTTCGTCCATAAAAAGGACATAGGGCTGACGGTCTTGCACCAGTACGGTCAGCAAAATAACAAGCATCTGTTTTTCGCCCGAAGATAACTGATAGGCTGAAAGTTCTTCGCCTGCTTGTAAAAAAGACAGTTCGTTACTTCCTCGATTGATTTCTTTGCCCGTTTCGCTGAACAATTGATTGATGAGATCCAAAAAAAGTGACTTGGCTTGTGATACTTCTGTGGCTCGCTCTCTAGCATCACTTTCGATAGAGGTTAGCATCTCTATCATTCGATTTGCCACATTTACTTGATAATTTAAGTATTTACGTTGCAATTGATAGAGTTGCCAATCGAGTTCCGTCACCACGCGTCCATCCGCCAATTTTTCCATTCTTTCTCCTGGGATAAGCGGACGATCAAAGCTACGTATCACATCAAAGTGAACATACGTGGCATCTGAAGGCTCAAAGTCCACCTTTACGCCGAGCATTGTACCGCCACCAAAGTCACCGCCTGTCGTATTCAGACGATGTACTAATTTATTGAGAATGGTACTCTTACCTACGCCGTTCACGCCACTCAGAATGTTGACTTCTGGCTTTAGCTCCCACACAATGTGCTTGCGCCCACTCCATAGGCTCATAATTTCGATTCTCTTTATTCTATTCGCTACTTTTCCCATCATTTCTTTTTTTGCTTGTTGGCAAATATACGATTTAAACAGTTAGGTAGGATATTTCAACTAGACTTTTTTGGGGTTGAGTTCCCTCTTTTCTGTTTTTTCTACCGCAATCTTCTAAATCGAGTAGGAGAAAATTAATTTTCTCCTACTTTAATTTTCGACCTCTCACACACACCACGCATGCCGTTCGGCACGTGGCGGTTCCTTACTTACGATAAACTTTACTA
>JAVVVP010000061.1:0-14241 GCA_036652575.1 Bacteroidaceae bacterium | reverse complement strand
ATTGTTGCTCAAGAATATATAAACAATATCAAACGATTAAGTTGCGGATTTAAGGAAAATGACGAAAATCAGTTATTACAAAAATTAGAAAACGAACTTGAAGAGATAAATTAAAACAATTTATAATAATGCGCCACTACTACCACAATACCATAAAAGAGTTTATCGCTCAGTCATTTGATGCAATTTGGGCTCAGTTGACTGCCGTTGGCCATGGGGATTTACTTCATACGCAGAAACAGGCGTGGGGTGAGCAGATCACAATACTCAAAAAGCATCTTAGTGGATTTAATGGTGATATATTCTTTGAATACTCAATTCCTCGTATGGGTAAGCGTATTGACGCTGTGCTACTTATTGACGGGATTGTATTAGTGGTGGAGTTTAAGGTTGGTGCTAAAGAGTTTATAAGTGCGGATATTAATCAGGTTTGGGATTATGCCCTAGATTTGAAATATTTCCACGAGGAGAGTCACCACTTGCCGATTATTCCTATTCTTGTGGCTACAAATGCCAAGGAGAGTGATATTTTACTCTTTCAGTATGATGATCTGATAGTGCGTCCCATACTTAGCAATAGCGACAACATTGCGGACATTATTCGACAATCGTTATTAATATTCCCATCAAATCAGATAGATAATTACCTGTGGAGCATAAGCCGCTATGCGCCAACTCCAACTATCATTGAGGCAGCGCAAGCACTATATAAAAACCACTCGGTAAAGGATATTTCACGTTCTGATGCTGATAATCTCACCGATACGAGCGATTATATTTTTAGAGTAATAGAGCAGGCAAAAACAGAGCAAAACAAAGTTATCTGCTTTGTGACAGGCGTTCCGGGAGCAGGCAAAACGCTTGTAGGGCTTAATATATCGACCCAAAGTGCTGGTAAAGAAGGCGTGAATGCGGTTTACCTTTCTGGTAATGGTCCGTTGGTGAAAATTTTGGTTGAGGCATTGACTCGCGATAAGGTTCGCCAACTCAAGGAGCAAGGCGAGAAGTGCACTAAAAAAGAGGTAGCTCAAGAAGTTAAATCGTTTATTCAGAATGTACACCATTTCCGTGATGCTTGCTTGGAGGGAACAATCATTGAAGATGGTCAGATAGTGGCTGACCTGGATTATTTTCGCAGCGAGAAGAACAGAGATAAGTCGTACGCTCCGATTGACCATATTGCGATTTTTGATGAGGCGCAACGTGCTTGGACAAAGGATATGACAGCTAATTTTATGCACCGTAAGAAAAATCGTCCGGGTTTTCCATACTCAGAACCGGAGTTCTTGATTTCGTGTATGGATCGCCACAAGGATTGGGCTATGGTAGTTTGTCTTGTTGGTGGCGGACAAGAGATTAATACGGGTGAGGCAGGGATTAGTGAGTGGATCGCTTCACTCAACAGCCATTTTAAAGATTGGCACGTTCATATCTCATCACGATTGACCGACAAAGAGTATGCAGCAGGCGAAACTTTGAGCCTACTTGCCGATCATCCAAATGTATATACAACCGAGGAACTTCATTTGGCGGTATCACTCCGCAGTTTTAGAGCTGAAAAGCTATCGCTATTTGTTCATCAACTTTTGGATCTGGACAAGACTGCCGCATCAGAGACACTCAAAGAGCTGACTAAATATCCGATTGTGTTAACTCGTGACGTTGAGAAAGCTAAACGATGGCTAAAGGAGCGTGCGCGAGGAAATGAACGTTACGGCATTATCGTTTCGTCGCAGGCATATCGTTTACGGCCATTGGCAATTGATGTACGTGTAAAGCCTGATCCTATACATTGGTTCCTATCAGATAGGGAAGATATTCGGTCGTCATACTATATGGAGGATGTTGTAACCGAATTTGACATTCAAGGTTTGGAGTTAGACTATACGTGTGTGGTGTGGGATGGCGACTTTAGATACAAATCGAATGAATGGGGTACATACTCATTTGTCGGAAGTAAGTGGCAAAACATCAAAAAAGAGGAACGTAAAATGTATCTAAAAAACGCCTATCGTGTTCTGCTGACGCGTGCTCGCCAAGGTATGGTAATAGTGGTTCCACAAGGAAATTCCGAAGACCCAACACGCAAGCCTGAGTTTTACGACTCAACGTATAAATATCTAAAATCAATTGGAATAGAAGAATTATAATATAGGAAGAGTCAACCAGCAAGTGCAATATTACGAAATAAAGTTGAAGAATTCAACTTTATGCTTACCTCCTTGCCACAGGTAAATCATAAAATGCCAGGTTACCTTTCCATTAATGCTTTCAATTCGCAAATATACAAAATAATCCGTTAAATCAATCAGTTAGCGGATTATTTTTATTGTTTTTCTTTAATTCCTTCATCTTCCATTTCTTCATCTTCATGTTCTACTACCTGTTTAATATAATCAATATACTGCTTCAATTCCGTTGCATGAAAAGGATTATCCTCCAACGCTTTGGCTAATTGGGCCACAATATCACAACAACTGACATTCCCTATCGCATCAAGAGTCCATCAAAGATCCGTTGGTGCAAAATAGCCAAAAAAGGGCGTAACTTTATTAGTTACGCCCTTTTTGAATTTATCGTGATTTCCGAATTTATTTTACTTCTTCGAAGTCGGCATCTTGAATATCGTCTTTTCCGCCTTGAGCGCCTGCATTTGGTTGTTCACCACCTTGTGCTCCTGCTCCAGGACCTGCTTGATCCCCTGTTTGACTATACATATCTGCACTGGCCGTTTGCCAAGCAGCATTCATCTCTGTCATCGCAGTGTCAATGGCGGCAACATCGCCACTCTTGTGCGCTTCTTTTAGCTTGTTAAGCGCAGCTTCAATCGTCGGTTTCTTGTCAGCAGGTAGTTTGTCTCCGAGTTCTTTCAGTTGATTTTCGGTTTGGAAAATCATACTGTCCGCTTGATTCATTTTGTCTACTTTTTCGCGTTCCGCTTTATCGGCTTCAGCATTTGCGTCAGCCTCTGCTTTCATACGGTCTATTTCGTCTTTGCTTAAACCGCTTGATGCTTCTATGCGAATAGCTTGCTCTTTGCCCGTAGCTTTGTCTTTTGCTGTTACCTTCAGGATACCGTTCGCATCAATATCGAAAGCAACAACAATCTGTGGCACTCCACGACGTGCTGGTGCGATACCTGCAAGATTGAATTGTCCAATACTCTTATTTTGTGATGCCATAGGACGCTCACCTTGAAGTACATGAATGGTCACTTCTGTTTGATTGTCAGCAGCAGTAGAGAATGTTTCTTCTTTTTTGCAAGGAATCGTCGTATTCGATTCGATAAGTTTTGTCATTACGCCACCCATGGTTTCGATACCCATAGATAGAGGTGTTACGTCGAGTAATACGATGTCGCCTACGCCACCTTCTTTGTTTAGAATCGCTCCTTGAATAGAGGCACCAACCGCTACAACTTCATCTGGATTTACACCTTTAGAGGGGGCTTTACCAAAGAAATCTTCAACGAGCTTTTGAACAGCAGGTATACGGCTTGAGCCACCTACTAAAATCACTTCGTTGATGTCTGTATTGCTAAGTCCTGCATTCTTCATTGCTGTTTGGCAAGGAACGAGACAGTCTTGGATGAGTTGATGCGCAAGGCTCTCGAATTTAGCACGTGTCAATGTTTTCACTAAGTGCTTTGGCACGCCAGCAACAGGCATAATGTAAGGCAAGTTGATTTCTGTAGAAGTCGTAGAAGAAAGTTCAATTTTTGCTTTCTCTGCAGCTTCTTTCAAACGCTGCATCGCCATAGGGTCTTGTGATAAGTCGGCACCTTCATCGTTTTTGAACTCTTGAACAAGCCAGTCTATGATGACGTGGTCAAAGTCGTCACCCCCTAAGTGTGTGTTACCATCGGTTGAAAGAACTTCGAATACACCACCGCCAAATTCTAGGATAGAGATATCAAAGGTACCACCACCGAGGTCGAATACAGCGATTTTCATATCTTTATTGCTCTTGTCTAGTCCATAAGCAAGTGCGGCTGCGGTAGGTTCGTTTACAATACGCTTCACTTCGAGTCCTGCAATCTGTCCTGCTTCTTTTGTTGCCTGACGTTGTGAATCAGAGAAATAAGCAGGTACCGTAATTACAGCTTCCGTTATTTCTTGTCCAAGGTAATCCTCCGCTGTTTTCTTCATCTTCTGAAGTATCATAGCTGAAATTTCTTGTGGCGTATAAAAGCGGCCATCAATGTCAACACGTGGCGTGTTATTATCTCCTTTTATAACGGTGTAAGGCATACGGCTAATTTCCTTTGACACTTGGTCGAAGTTTTCACCCATAAAGCGTTTAATAGAAGATATAGTTCGTGTAGGATTCGTGATCGCCTGACGTTTTGCAGGGTCTCCTATTTTACGTTCGCCACCTTCTATAAAAGCTACTACAGATGGTGTTGTACGCTTTCCTTCACTGTTTGTAATCACCATTGGTTCATTTCCCTCGAATACAGAAACGCAAGAGTTCGTCGTTCCTAAGTCAATTCCAATAATCTTTCCCATAATTGTATTTATTTTATTGTTGTTATTCTAATGAATGCGGCATAATGCCGACACAAAGTAATATACAATCACCGTGCCAAACATTGAAATAGATTGGCCTTTTTTCTCTGTTTGCTCTTTTTCTACCACTTTTTATTCTTTCGAGAACACCGTAACGAGGGTACGACGCCCTCTATTTTCCAAAAACGTTCTCTGACTAATTTAAAATAAAATGCTGTTTATTTGGCTGTTTCTTGAGAAAATCGTATTTTTGAACATTCAATGGTGATTTCCAAAAGAGTTACCCTTCTTTTTTTATTCAGAAGCAAAAAAACTAATTAATTTAATATAAACAATAGATGAGAAAAAAATTATCAGTCTTCGTAGCGTTCTTCGCTCTTTGTTGGGCGTTCAACGTCTCGGCTCAAAAGTTGCTCTTCGATGCAACAGGTACAGGTTCCACCTTCACAAAAGTGGGTGGATCTCAAAACTACACACTAAACCTGAATGGCAACAAGGTTACAAATGGGAAAGTAGCCATTGGTACTACAGGAGGTATTGCCATTAGCGTTTCACCCGCAGTGCCCAACAACACGGGCATCACCGTAATGATTGATGCAGAAAACATCCCCACAACAGATGCTCCGCTCGTTGAATTAGTCCAACAAGGAGTAGCTGGTGCTTTCGGTATTTGGAGATTAGAAAATGGCAATCCTCAGGGATATTGGGATGGAAAGACCTTTAATTCAGACGACTTTACCGTGGGCAAAATCACCGAAGCTGGTGTCTTCTCTATGGCTTATTATGGAGCTAACGAAACGGGTAAGAAAGGGACAAAAGCATACTTCAAGGGGGCTCAAATTTATTACAAAAGTGGTTTGGTTTTTACAGGTAGCGGTCAAACGCTTACAAATGTGCTGATTGGCAAAAAGACAGGAAAAGCGCCAACTCCTACAAGTACGGGATTGGTTATCAAAAGAATCCAAATCTATGAAGGGCAATTGACAACGGAGCAAATTATTGCTGCTGAGAAATCAATCCAGACCCCTATTTCAGACGATCCTTTAGTTTTAGCGATTACTGCGGCAAAACTGGTACATACAAATGCTGTAGAATCTCCAAATCCAGGGCGTTTTTCAAAAGAGAACAAAGACATCTTTAATGCTGCCATAAAAGTAGCCGAAACTATTTCTGGAACCAATCCCGACAAGGCGACAGCCTCTGCGGCGATAGAAACCTTGAATACCGCAAAAGAAACGTTCCTCAAGTCTCGCAATCAAATTAAACTCAGCACCGCTGAAAATACAACGTGGTATTATCTCACTGGCGTTATCAACTACGCTTCTGGCAAAGCTATCGTGGCAAGCGGAGCAACAGAAGGAGCGGACTATAACTTCACAGACAAAACATTGAACGCTTCAAAACTTTTCAAGTTTGAAGATGCTGGAAATGGAAAAGTGTCTATAAAGAATTGGAATACACAAATGTATATTAGCGGAAATGGAAAAGCTACAGCTACACCCGCAGCCTTTACCGCTACATTCCTTGGCGAAGATGGACAATACACCTTCAACCTACAAGGTTCAAACCCGCTTCATGCGCAGCAAAACGGAAGTCTTTTAGTGACATGGGCTGGTGGTTTAAACACGGGATCGGCATGGAGATTAGAAGAATTACCAACTGAAGATATTAAAAAGCCTATTTCTATTGCGGACATAGATCTTACGCCAGGCTTTTTGGTAACAGGTATCGGTAACGAAAACCACCCTTTGATGTATGCCAATGTAAACGTAGACGGATTGGTAGGAACCGTTAAGGCAAAAGGTATGAAATTTGATCTTTCTAAATCATCCTCTATTTCTTCTATTAAAAAACTAAAGGTTTATGCCATACCTTTAGGAGACAAGCGTCTCATTGTGGCAAATGCGAAACTCATCGGAGAAGCAAACGTTACAGGGAACGAAGTACAAGTTAATTTAACCGACGAACAACCTTTAAAAGTAGGTATCAATCGCTTCTGTTTGGCTGTAGACATTGCAGACAACGCCGTTGAAGGAAAAACCATTCAAGCAAAATTCGTAGACATCACATTGGCTGACGATACGAAAAAGGTCGTGAACTTATCCACACCGAACCCTTGCGTTATCTTCTTAACACAATCCTTGGTCATCGCTCCAGGAGATTACGGTTCGGTTTCTTATCGCATCCCAGCGATTGTTACCGCGAACGATGGAACGCTCGTGGTGGTTACCGACAAACGTAAAAATGGTAGTGGTGACTTGCCTGGTGATATCGACTTAATCGTACAACGCTCTACGGATAACGGCAAAACATGGTCTCAACCCAATGTCATTGCAGGCCAAAACACCAACAGTGGATATGGCGATCCTTTGATCGGAAAGGATAAAGAAACGGGTAAATTAATCATTCTTTGTGTGAATGACCAAGGTTTCTTTGGATCTACTCCTGAGAAGCCTATCCGTTTGATTTATTTTGAAAGTATAGACAATGGAGCTACATGGACAGCACCTCGCGACATTACAAAACAAATTTGGGGCGCTGAATGCACCAACACGATTACAAAAGCATGGAAAGGTATGTTCCCAGCTTCAGGTCACATCACACAACTGCGTAGCGGACGTTTGATGTGTGCCATGTTGGTTCGCAACCCTGTTACGGGTAGCAATGATAACTTTGTGATGTATACAGACGACAAAGGTGCCACTTGGCACCCTTCTACAGAAATGGTTGTAAAAGGTGGTGACGAAGCTAAATTAGTGCAACGCAACGATGGAAAAGTGATCATCTCTTCTCGTCAAGGCGGAGGACGTGTATGGAACATTTCAAACGATGAAGGCGGCATTAAATGGACACAAACAAAACAATACAAACGTCCTGAATTGCTAGA
Organism: Bacteroidaceae bacterium; assembly: GCA_036652575.1. Classification (GTDB taxonomy): domain Bacteria; phylum Bacteroidota; class Bacteroidia; order Bacteroidales; family Bacteroidaceae; genus Alloprevotella. The sequence continues at coordinate 6,846 of JAVVVP010000061.1, read as the reverse complement.
TCAAAACTGTAATGGAGAAATACTCAATTACACCTCTACATTGGATAACTTCAACAAGAATCGTATGCTTCATTCTCTTTGCTTCAACTCTGGAGCACGTAAGAATGTGTCGATGTTGATTAGTTATGATGAAGGTAAAACATGGCCTTATCGCAAGTCTATCTGCCCAGAATCATCTGCTTACTCTACCTTTACCATTCTTCCTGACGGAACAATTGGAATGTATTACGAGGATGGCACTCATGGTGGCACCGCTTACGAAATGGTATTCGTACGTTTCTCTGTAAATTGGTTGACAGACGGAACAGATACGTTCGAAGTTCCTACCTCAATAGATAAAAATCAATCTTCCAACATCCAGATAGCAGTTGAGAACAACAAAATCGTGGTTCGCGGAACAGAGGTAAAACCTCAAATATTCAGCATCTCAGGTGTAGAAATGAAGGGTAACACAACGTTGGCAAAAGGTGTCTACTTGGTAAAAATAGGATCCAAAACAACGACCGTGATCGTCAAATAACGTTTCGTTAAAGTTTTATGAACAGAGAAGGCTGACTCGCAAGAGTCAGCCTTCTCTGTTCATAAAATAAAGAGGGACTCGTTTGGGAAGAGTCCAACGAAAAGAGCAGAAGTTTGAAACCTTTCGCTTTTCTGTTTGGTTTTTCAAACGAGTTCAGCACCTAAAGATTTACGTATTAATAACAAAAGCATACAATTCGCGCCTCTAAAAGCAAGCTTTGAAGAAAAAGTTCGCAGCAAAAAAAAACTTTCTGCGGGCTTCTGAAAAATAGCTCGGGACTATTTAGCCCCGATTTATACACCTTTTAAGACGTAAAAAGCCCCGTAGGATCCATATTCTACGGGGCTTCTCTTTGCTTGTGATGCAAAGATACATCAAGAAGGAGCCATTTCCAAATTCTCGGATACAATCATTTACATTTAAACGCTCTGATTTTAACAACTGAGGGGCGGTTTTTGGGCGTAAAAAAAATTGGTCGTACACGGCTGAGCCATTTTTCAGCATAAACCGTAGATGCTAGTGGAGCGCGCGCGTTACCTTATAAATAGGGAAAACGAAATTCCCCGTGTTTTCCTCTTGTTTGGAAAAACGGAAAAGGGAAAAACGAGGTGTCATTCACACGGAAGGAAAACGCGGTTCAAACAAGTTCGTATTACGAAGCAGTATTACGAAGCAGAAAAATATTTTCATAAAAGAAGTCGATTTATTTGCTCCTTCGCCAAAAAGGAATTACTTTTGCACTCAAAAATAAGGAATATGAATTTATCCGCATCGTTTAGCTTCTTCTATTATTACTTTACAGAACAAGTAGAGCGGGACGTTGCGTGCATAGACAAACAAAATTAGAACAACAAAAACAACAAAAATCCCGCTCCCTCCAGAGCGGGATTTTTGTTGGTGGCTGCTCCCACAAACCATAAAAGAACAAAGACAATGAAAAAAGTAGCCATACAAGGCATTAAAGGTTCGTTTCACGACATCGCCGCACATCAATATTTCGCAGGTGAAGAGATCGAAGTGGTCTGCTGCAACACGTTCGAAGCCTTGTTCGAAACCATGCAGCAAGAAGCTGCAACCCTCGGACTGATGGCGATAGAAAACACCATCGCAGGCAGCCTACTCCACAACTACGAACTCTTGCGCAAGAGTGGGATGACCATTATCGGTGAACAGAAAATCCACATCGAACACAGCATTATGTGTCTGCCCGACGAGGATTGGGAGAACATTACAGAAGTAAATTCTCACCCTGTCGCATTGATGCAATGTCGGGACTTCTTATCGCGACATCCAGAAATGAAATTAGTAGAAGCTGAAGATACCGCAGGTTCTGCCGAAATGATTCATCGCAAACAAATGCACGGACATGCTGCAATTTGTTCCAAAGACGCTGCACCTCTTTATGGTATGAAGGTTCTCGAAGAAGCAATAGAAGACAACAAGCACAACTATACGCGTTTTCTCATACTATGCGATCCGTGGACGGCTGACACACTAAGAGATTTAAGGAAATCGAACAAGGCTAGCATTGTGTTTGCTGTTCCTCACGAAGAGGGTCGTCTATCACAAGTACTGTCCATCTTCTCCTTCTACAAAATAAATATGACTAAAATACAGTCGCTCCCCATCATCGGACGAGAATGGGAATACCTGTTCTACGTGGACGTGACCTATGACGACTACACACGCTATCGGCAGAGTTTAAATGCCATAACGCCCTTAACAAAAGAATTAAAAACACTCGGAGAATATGCAAGAAAAGATTAACACCACCTATACACCCGCCAACCGCCTTAGTACCGTAAATGAATACTACTTTAGCCGTAAAGGAAAAGAAGTGGCACGTATGAACGCAGAAGGAAAAGACATCATCAGTCTCGCGATCGGGAGCCCCGATATGCCGCCCTCACCCGAAACCATTAACACGCTATGCGAACAAGCGAAACGAGCTGACACACACGGCTACCAACCCACAACGGGCATTCTGGAACTACGCCAAGCAATGGCCGATTGGTATCAACGATGGTTTAACGTGACACTCAACCCCAAAACAGAAATTCAGCCTCTTATCGGTTCGAAAGAAGGCATCCTTCACGTAACCCTCGCCTTTGTAAACCCAGGTGACAAAGTGCTCGTACCCAATCCTGGATACCCCACCTACACGGCACTGAACGAACTACTAGGTAGCGAAATCGTCCATTACGACCTCTGCCCAGAGAAGAACTGGCAGCCCGACTTTGAAGCGCTTGAAAAGACGGATTTAAAAGGCGTGAAGTTGATGTGGACAAACTATCCCAATATGCCAACAGGAGCGAATGCACAAATCGAGACCTATGAAAAGTTAGTCGCCTTTGCTAAAAAGCATCACATCATCATCGTCAACGATAATCCGTACAGTTTTATTCTGAACGAACACCCCATCAGCCTACTTCAAATAGAAGGAGCGAAAGACTGCTGCATTGAATTCAATTCGATGAGCAAGAGTCACAATATGCCAGGTTGGCGCATCGGTCTACTCGCCACGAATGCACAATTTGTGGAATGGATCTTAAAGGTAAAAAGCAATATCGACTCGGGCACCTTTCGCCCAATGCAGTTAGCGGCCGTTACCGCCTACCACAATAGTAACGAGTGGCATCACGAGGCAAACATTGAAACCTATCAACGACGTCGAAACCTCGCTGGAGAAATAATGGACACCTTACACTGCGCATACGACAAGAAACAAGTAGGAATGTTCCTTTGGGCAAAAATTCCAGATTACTATGCCGACGTAGAGGAACTTACAGAACGCGTACTTCAAGAAGCACACGTGTTCATCACACCTGGTTTTATCTTCGGTTCAAACGGAAAACGATATATTCGCATCTCGCTCTGCGCCAAAGAAGAGAAAATCGCCGAAGCTTTAAGAAGAATCAAAGAAGTCTTTTCAGAACACAATCCTATTCACGAAATAACAAATAACAAATAAATAAATGGAACTACAACTATCCCCTCTCAACCTACCTGGTATCGACCATAAACGCCCCATCGTCATTGCAGGTCCCTGCAGTGCAGAGACTGAAGAACAAGTAATGAAAACCGCTACACAACTCAAGATGAAAGGCTTCAATATCTTTCGTGCTGGTATTTGGAAGCCTCGCACCAAACCAGGAGGCTTCGAAGGCGTTGGCGTAGAAGGTCTTCCATGGTTACAGCGTGTGCAGAAAGAACTCGGTATGTTAGTAGCCGTTGAAGTGGCTACCGCCAAACACGTAGAAGCATCACTTGCCGCAGGCATCGACATTCTATGGATTGGAGCACGTACCTCTGCCAATCCTTTCGCCATACAAGAAATTGCAGATAGTCTGAAAGGCGTGGACATCCCAGTACTCATCAAGAACCCCGTGAACCCAGACCTAGAACTATGGATTGGCGCATTAGAGCGTATTAACGGAGCAGGCATCCAACGCCTGGGGGTTATCCATCGCGGTTTCTCCGCTTACGACAAAAAGATTTACCGTAACGCTCCCATGTGGCACTTGCCTATCGAACTACACCGACGCGTTCCCAACCTACCCATTCTGTGCGACCCTAGCCATATTGGCGGAAAGCGCGAACTCGTGGCACCTCTTTGCCAACAAGCCATGGACCTTGGATTTGAAGGACTAATCGTAGAGAGCCACTGCAATCCAGACTGTGCATGGAGCGATGCATCACAACAAGTGACACCCGACATCCTCAGTTTTATACTCGAAAAGCTCATTATTCGGGATGTCACGGCCGAAACCGAAGGACTCAATGCGCTGCGCAGCCAAATAGACGACTGCGACAACTCCTTACTCGAACTCCTCTCCCGCCGTATGCGCATCAGTCGCGAAATCGGAACCTTCAAGAAAGAGCACAATATGGCGGTAGTACAAACCGCACGCTATAGCGAAATACTCGACAAACGAGGAGCCCAAGCTAGCCTTTGTGGTATGGATACTGACTTTATTAAAAATATATTCGAAGCCATTCACGAAGAAAGCGTACATCAACAAATAGACATCATCAACAAATAAGAAAGCAACAATGAAAATCCTAATATTAGGAGCTGGCAAGATGGGATCGTTCTTTGTAGACTTACTAAGTTTCGAACACGAAACAGCCGTCTACGACATCGATCCCAAACGCCTACGCTTTATGTACAACACACAGCGTTTTACGAGGTTCGAAGAAATCAAGAACTTCGAACCAGATCTTGTGATCAATGCTGTAACCTTAAAATACACGCTCGATGTATTCCGCTCTGTAATACCCTACTTACCCAAAGACTGCATCATCAGCGACATCGCCTCGGTTAAGACAGGTATGCAAGCGTTCTATGAAACCTCTCATTTTCGCTACGTTTCCACGCACCCGATGTTTGGACCCACCTTTGCCAACCTTGGCGCACTCTCTACAGAAAATGCAATCATTATTACCGAAGGCGACTATATGGGGCGCATCTTCTTTAAAGATCTGTATTCAAAACTAGGGCTCAATGTGTGCTGCTATACCTTTAGCGAGCACGATGCCACCGTAGCTTATTCGCTCTCCATTCCTTTTGTTTCTACCTTCGTATTTGCCGCCGTAATGAAACATCAAGATGCACCTGGAACCACCTTCAAACGCCATATGGCAATTGCAAAAGGAGTTCTCGGAGAAGATGATTGCTTGCTCCGCGAAATTCTGTTCAATCCTCGTACGAGCGATCAAGTAAGTAAAATTCGAACGGAACTAAAAGAACTTCTTGACATCATCGATACAAAGGACGAGACCGCACTACAAGACTACCTTACCAAAATTCGCAAGAACATTCGATAAACGCAGAAAAAGAAAACCCTATGCTACATTTTGATAGTGATTATATGGAAGGTGCACACCCCATTCTATTGGAGCAACTCACCGCAACAAATCTAGAACAAACCTCTGGATATGGCACAGACGATTATTGTGCAAATGCCAAACAAAAGATACGCGAAGCCATTCATTGCCCTCATGCTGAAGTGCATTTTCTTGTGGGCGGAACTCAAACCAATGCTACCGTGATTGATGCATTGTTACGCTCTTATGAAGGAGTCATGGCGGCGCAAACTGGGCACATTGCCGTACACGAAGCGGGAGCGATCGAAGCGAGTGGGCACAAAGTGCTTACCCTTCCCCATCAGAACGGGAAAATAAGAGCAGACGATATAGAACAGTATCTCTCCGTATTTCTTCACGATGAAAACCGCGAACATACGGTGGCTCCAGGTATGGTCTACATTTCGCACCCCACAGAATACGGCACACTCTATTCTCTAGCAGAACTCGAAGCACTCTCTGCCACGTGTAGAAAGCACAACCTACCACTTTATCTGGACGGAGCACGCCTTGGCTACGGACTGATGGGAAACCCCACCGACGTAACACTACAAGATGTTGCGCGCCTTTGTGATGCCTTTTATATAGGTGGAACAAAAGTGGGAGCACTCTTTGGTGAAGCCGTTGTCTTCACGCGGCCAATGCTCGTGCCTCATTTCTTCACCCTTATCAAACAGCATGGGGCCCTGCTTGCCAAAGGACGTTTGCTCGGCATTCAGTTTCAAGCTCTCTTCACCGACCAACTCTATTTTCGTATTTCCCGCCACGCCATTGAAATGGCTGAAAGATTAAAAGCTGGACTAAAACACCTCGGATATACCTTCTACTTAGAAACACCTACGAATCAACAATTTCTAGCCCTTACTCCTGAGCAGCTCACCGTGTTATCCCACGTCACCACTTATGGATTCTGGGAAACGCTCCCCGATGGAAGAACCGTTGTCCGACTCGCCACCAGTTGGGCTACACGTGCGGAAGATATAGAGGCTCTTCTTCACAATTTGTCTTCTTTTAAAATTTAAAATACTCTTATACTGTAAAGTATTGCTATCTTTGTCACCTTAAAAATACACATTTTACTAAACATCTAATCTATGAATCAAAAAATCACGCTTTCAAAAAGAGTTTTATTGCTCTTTGTAAGCGGTTGTCTAACCGTTCTCGGCATCTATCTCGTTCGCGTCAATGGGACAACGCTCTATGTTAAGGTGAAATAAGTTGCTCCTTAAAGAGTCCACTTGTAACGAGTGGACTCTTCTTTTTACATCGAAAATAATTTAAACACGTTTATATGAAAAAATTAGTCCTTAGTCTTGCCGCCTTTCTTTTGGCAACAAGCTATGCCCTTGCAGGGGCTGAATTCAAAGCACAACGTTGTGACCTCTTCAACGCTATGCCCGTAACCTCCGAAAGCATCATAATGCTTGGAAACAGTATCACCAACGGTAACGAATGGTGCG
>JAVVVP010000060.1:0-14645 GCA_036652575.1 Bacteroidaceae bacterium | reverse complement strand
TATCGCGATAAAATGAGTTTTGTGTAGTATTCGTGCCAACTATTACACTAAGTTTTTCCAAAGACAACGTTGGGCTAAGAAATAGTTTATCATTCTCTAAGACCCTCAACAGTTTATCGTTTATAAATGTCTTTAGTTCTCTCATCTCACAACTCTTTTTTATTGATATGCGTTACAATTTAGGGACAAAAGTACAGAAATACAATTTAACGAACAAGACTTTAATTTAAAATCCATCCGATAAACACTATTATTTTAAGTTTCGAGAAAAAAGAGCGCATTATCGGTACTTTATAGGCCGAATGCTCTTTTTAACACGTATCAAAGCATCTTTTTTCTCCATCCATCTGTCCAAAAGAGCGCATTCAAACGACTTCTTAAAAAAAAGCACTTACCTTCCTCTTTACAAAGGCGTGGCAGCCTGTTTTTATTGTTTCTCAGCATTCCGAAACCCCCTTCTTGCACCCCATACCTTGCGGCCGACGGTATCTTTGCATTTTGCTTGTACACCTTTATTATATAAAGAACTTTTATAAAAGGAGCCATACACCCCTCGCTTCCACAAAAAAAAGAATTCGTTGCCTCGTGAGGTAGCTCTACCCCGTTCGACCTGTTCTGGTATGCGGGAGATCGGAGCAAAGAAGGGGAACATCTTTACTTTTTAACAAAATGACCGATCCGCCTACTTCGACCGTTGGCATCGAGCGTGCGCAAGGTGTAAACCCCCAAAGAAAGGTGCGCAACAGATAGCTGCGTGGTGAAACGAACCGTAGCAACACCTTGCCCCACTACATCTTGGATCATCAAGAACTCCGTGTCCAAAAAAGGAACCGTCACCGTCTGTCCCTTTAACGGGAGCCGCGGAGAACGGACGGCCAACGAAGGCACATTGCACGCTACGGGAGCACTCTCGTTGCCAAAACGATCGATAGAAGTAACGGCATAATAAGCTTCGCGATAAGAAAGCACCTCTCGAGGAGTGGTCCAACACGTATCCGCCAGTTTCATGGCGACTAAATGGGCGGGGTTGCGGGTATCAACGGGATAGACCGAGGAACGATACACATTGTAGAGCGGTGGGCACGGCGAGAAACCGTCGGTCGCGGTATGCCACGTTAACTGGGTGTGAGTAGCCAAAGGGGTAAACTGGGGCGCTACAGGCGGAGAAGGAGCTACGGAATCGAGCCACGTCATGGCAGGAGGAAGAGCGAGCGAAGGATAGTATTCCGTTTTTGCAAAATCGTAAATACCTTTCACATTGTTCGTGAAAAAGCGAGAGCGAAAGTAACCTTGTCCACCAGCACCAATCTCACGAAGGAAATTCATTTCGCGCTGAATCACAGAGAAATCCCAGTTTTTTTCTTTTTCGCTCAAAAAGTAAATGCCCAATCCAGGCACAATGGGTTTTCCGCCCGCCTGTTCCGTCCAATCTAAAGCAAAGGGATAGAAATGGTCGCCTTGAAAGTACATCATAGGGAAAAGTAGATCCATCAGTCCCTGGCGCAACCATCCCTGCGCATCTTGCGACACGGCATCGTAAGCATTCCATCCACGAGAAGAGAAGCGCGAAAGGTCGGCATACTTTCCCACTGGCGAACAGCTCATCTTGACCCACGGTTTGCAACGCTTCACAGCCTCGTGAACCGCACGCACGCAGCGAGTTACATTTTGCCTCCGCCATTCCGCTTTGGGTTGTCCCTTGCCATAACGACGATACGTGGCAGCATCGGTAAACGTTATTTCCTTTTCGGGGTAACGAATATAATCTAAATGAATACCATCTACATCATAATGCTCCACCACTTCGGCACAAAGGCGCGCCAGATAGTCCGCCGTTTGGGGCACACCAGGGTCGAGCATCCACATATCACCCGCTTTCTTGACTATCGCGGGTTGGCGAACGTTGATGGCCTGTCGCCCGAGCTGTTTGGTGAGCTTCATTTTATGAGCGGGGAACGCTACGATCCACGCATGCAGTTCCATACCTCGATGATGACAGGCCTCGATGGCAAAAGCCAGGGGGTCGTAGCCTGGGCTTACTCCTGGCACGCCACTCATACAGCCGTCCCACGGTTCTATTTGCGAAGGATAAATAACGGTAGCACGCACGCGGGTTTGCAACAACACGGTATTGATGTGCGCTGCTTGAAGACTATCCAGCAGACTACAAAGCTCCGCTTGCTGACGCGCTATTCCCGCAGCAGAACGCGCAAAATGGCTCGGCCAATCGAGCCCTCCAATCGTGGTGAGCCACACGGCACGCACCTCACGCTTGGGCGAAACGTTCGTTCGTTTGTTTTGCGACGAGACACTCCCAATAGGTAAAAACAGGAGCAATGAAATAAGCAAGTTTTTCATCATCATCATAAAAAGAAGCCTCTAAGCTTTTCACAAAAGGAAGAACCTAGAGACTTTTGATTCTATTGAATTAAAAGCAATTCCAACGAAAGAGGAATGCTTTTTTCGTTTTAAAAATAGTATCCAACGCCTACACGCAAGCCAATCGTACTGTTATCGCTAAAATTATGCAAACTCATCTTATAGTACAACGCAGGTTCAAGGGTGAGGTAGCGATTCAGGAAAAAGCTATAACCCACCTCTAAAGGGATCATAAAATCGTTGTTGTTCTTCGATAGATGACTATACTCTCCACCAGCTCCCAAGTAGATGCCATTCTCTGATAAATAATAGCGCGCACCCAATCCGACTGTGACTTCGTCGAGGCTCTTCGTATGATCATACCCTACCGTTGCTACGGCAAGAAAGTTGTCAGCAAAAAAGCAACCCGCCTTCACATCTACGCCTAGACGAAACTTCTCGCTACTGCTATACTGCAAATTTAAACCCGTAAGCGATGCACTTACATACTTCTTTCCGCTCTCAAACTGTGCGTTCGCACTTACGACAGCTACCAATAGTAGCAAACCCGTCATTACTCTTTTTATCATAATCGTATACATTTACTTTTATGCAAATGTAGTAAAAAGTTTAGAATGCAATAACAAAAGCAGAAATAAAGAATACGTTTATGCCAAAAATACAGTATTTTTGCTTCTCTGCCATCAGAGATTCCATACGTAAGGGGCTTCGGGGGCTCCCAAAGAGGAAAAGCAAAAAGGGAACAAAAAAAATAAAACTTCGGAGCTAAATTATCCACGAAAGAAGTGGTTTTTCCATTCGTAAACGTTATCTTTGCATCTATGAACGTGTATATAGATAGTTTTAGGACTTTCTTTAAGATCGGGCTTTTCACGGTAGGAGGCGGTTACGCTATGATTCCACTTATTGAAGAAGAAGTCGTGAACAGCAAGAAATGGATTACCAAAGAGGATTTTGTAGATCTTCTTGCCATTACGCAGAGCGTGCCAGGTGCTTTCGCCCTTAATATGAGTGTTTCTATAGGGTATCGGCTACGGGGTGTGCGAGGCGGCATTGTATCGGCGCTAGGCACCGTGCTACCTTCGTTTCTCATTATTCTAGCGATTGCGCTGTGCTTTTCGAACTTTACGGACAATCCTACGGTAATTGCCATTTTTAAGGGAATTCGCCCTGCGGTGGTTGCCTTGATTGTAGCCCCCTGCATTCGACTTGGCAGAGCGGCTCATCTATCGCTCTCCAACATTTGGCTACCTGCCTCCACCCTTATTTTAATAGGGTTACTCGGTGTGTCACCCGTCTATATTATTCTAGCGGCGGTGATGGGAGGTTTTCTTTATGGCCGATTTATTAGTCCCAACGACGAAGACGAACCCACAGAATTCCCCAACGACACCCCATGATATTTCTACAATTATTCTATACCTTTTTCAAGATTGGTCTGTTTGGCTTTGGTGGCGGCTACGCGATGCTCTCACTTATTCATGGCGATGTGGTGACGGCTCAGCACTGGCTGACCCCCGCAGAGTTTACAGACATCGTAGCGATCAGCCAGATGACCCCAGGACCGATTGCCGTCAACGCCGCGACGTACGTGGGCTATACGTCCGTTGTCAACGCAGGATACAGTACTTCATTGGGTATTGCAGGAAGTGCCCTCGCAACGCTCGGAGTGGTTTTGCCCTCCTTCTTTATGATGTTTTTCGTAAGTCGTTTTCTCCTCGCTCATCGCGACAACTATATTGTGAACCATATCTTTTCGCTGCTCCGCCCTATCGTGATTGGACTGATTGGTGCGGCAGCACTACTGTTGATGAACGCAGAGAACTTTAGCGCACCATCCATTTGTCCTTGGCAATTCTATATCAGTATTTTTCTATTTGCCGCTGCCTATATCGGCACACAGCATTTCAGGGTAAACCCCATCTTTATGATTTGTCTTTGTGGCTTTGCAGGGTGGCTTATTTATTAGTTTATAACGTTCTTCCATTATGTCGATCAAGAAAAAGGTATTAGTAGGTATGTCTGGAGGCATTGATAGTTCTGCCGTTTGCATCTTGTTGCAGCAACAAGGCTACGAAGTGGTGGGTCTAACTATGCGGGTATGGGATTTGCCACGACAATTCTCGGAAGAGGGGCAAACGCTGCCCGACTTCATTCGAAGTGCAAAAGAACTTGCCGAGCGATTGGGAATCGAACATATCGTAGCCGATGAGCGCGAGGACTTTAAAAAAATTGTCGTTCAAAACTTCCTAGAGGAATACAAGGCAGGGCGCACACCCAATCCCTGCGTACTATGTAATAAATACTTTAAGTTCAGGGTACTCACGCACTATGCCGACCGCTTAGGGTGTGCGTTTATTGCAACAGGACATTACGTGCGTCTGGTAGAGGAAGAGGGATATACCTTTATCGCTCAAGGCGTAGACCGCATAAAAGATCAATCGTACTTTCTTTGGCGACTCGGGCAAGACGTGCTGCATCGCTGCCTTTTTCCACTTGGCACACGCACGAAACCCGAAGTTAGAGACTTTTTAGACCACGAAGGCTTTGCCGTGAAAGCCCGCTCCTCAGAAAGTATGGAGATTTGCTTTGTGGAAAACGATTACCGCGACTTTCTGCGGCAACAACTTCCACAATTGGACCACGAAGTGGGACATGGTTGGTTCGTCAACAAAGAAGGTAAGAAGCTCGGCGAACATCAAGGGGCACCCTTCTACACCATTGGGCAGCGCAAAGGACTCGGCATCGCCCTTGGGCAACCAGCTTACGTGATTCGCATCAATGCCGAAAAGAACACCATTATGCTTGGCGATGAAAATCAGTTGAGTGCTCAGGATATGATCGTAGAAGACCTAAACGCAGCAAACGAACAAACGCTAGAAACAAGGACCGATCTCACCGTACGCATCCGCTACCACAGTGCTCTTGTGCCTTGCACCCTTCGCCGCTTAGAAGAAAATAAATGGCTTGTCCACTTCTCCGCGCCACTCTCCGCCGTTACGCCAGGGCAAAGTGCCGTGTTTTATGTAGGCGATCGGGTGGTGGCTGGTGCCCTCATTGCGTCACAGCGAGGCATCGCTATGTACTTATAATAAAATCTTTACGGGATGAAAACCATCACACTATACGAACTGAATCATTTGATACGCGGTGTCATTGCCTGTACCCTGCCCGAAACCTATTGGATTCAAGCAGAGCTGAGTGAGGTGCGACAAGCAAGCAACGGACATTGCTACGTGGAATTTGTGGAAAAAGACGCACAAGGAGGAACGCTCGTGGCAAAAGCACGCGGCATTATCTGGAACAACGTGTTCACCCTACTACGCCCTTACTTTGAGAAAACAACGGGACAACCCCTCGCACCAGGACTCAACGTGCTGGTAGAAGTAAGCGTTACCTTTCACGAAATGTATGGGTTCTCTCTTACCGTATCGGACATCGACCCGACCTACACCATCGGCGACACCGCACGCAGACGAAAAGAAATTCTGCAACGCCTCGAAAGCGAAGGCGTATTGACCCTCAACAAAGAACTACCCTTACCAGCCTTGCCTCAACGCATTGCAATTATCTCATCCGAATCGGCAGCAGGATACGGCGACTTTTGCCATCAAATAGAAAACAATGCCAGTGGCTTCCATTTCGCGATGCAACTGTTTCCTGCCACAATGCAAGGCGATATGGTGGAGCGTTCCATCATCCAAGCCCTGAACAATATAGCCAACAAACAAGAGGAGTGGGACGTGGTGGTGATCATTCGTGGTGGCGGAGCTGTGAGCGACCTCGGAGGATTTGATACGTATACTCTCGCCACAAACTGCGCACAATTTCCACTTCCGATCATCACGGGCGTAGGACATGAACGCGATGACACGCTGATCGACTGCGTGGCACACACAAAATGCAAAACGCCTACTGCCGTAGCAGCATTCCTTATTGAACACATGCAAGGTTCCGAAAATCAACTAAACGAACTGTCCACGCGTTTACGAGAAAACACCCTCGAAAACATAAAGACGCAAAAAGAAAAAATAAGGGACTATACCCACCGCCTCAACGTATCCTTAACCAGTATGCGGGAGAAAGAAGAAATGCGACTTGACTTTATGATGCAAAAGTTAACAAACGCCTTTCACATAAGGTTTACCAAAGAAAAAAACCGTATCCAACTTGCCGAACGAAGTAGTGAAGCGGCAAATCCGATCCAGATTCTGAAACAAGGATACAGCATCACACGTAAAAATGGGATCGCGGTACGCAGTATAGACGAGGTGAAGAAAGGCGACAAGATTACAACTCAGCTTGCAAAAGGAGACCTCATCAGCATCATAAAATAAAATAGAACTATGAAGAAATCAACGACTTACGAAGACGCAATTCAACGCCTCGAAGAAATAGTAAAAGGCATCGAAAATGGAAACTTTGGCATTGATGAGTTGACAAAGAGCCTCAACGAAGCACAAGAACTCATCACATTCTGTAAAGAAAAGCTCTACAAAACGGACGAGATGATACAACAAATGTTGAAACAGAAATAAAAAGGGATTGGCAGGAAGATGGAAGGCTCGTACATCAGATACTCACGCTCGGCCTTAATAATAGACCTCGGGAAAAATTAAACTTTAAGTCCCCGAAAGTTGAATTCTTCAACTTTATTTCGTAATATTGCACTTGCTGGTTGACTCTGCCCTCACGCTCGGCAAAACCAAATTTTAAAAAGCTAGCTTTTTAATTTGGTTTTGCGCTCGCTAAATCGTATCTTTGCATCATAACAATAAGAAAAGAATAATATGACTTTTACACAACGCTGCCAGCCTATCTTTGAGCAGGCAATCTCAGACTATCACGTAAAGAACTGCGTAGACACTCCTATTGCAAATCCTTACCAAACAGGAACGATAGAATTTGATCTTTACACAAAATCGTGGATTGACACCGTACAATGGCATTTTGAAGACATTATTCGCGATCCAAATATCAATCCCGTGGATGCCCTCGTGCTAAAACGCCGCATCGACAAGAGCAACCAAGATCGTACCGACCTAGTAGAACGCATAGACAGCTATTTCCTTACGCTCTATTCAAAAGTAAAAATAGCAGAAGGCGCATCTATCAACACCGAAAGTCCTGCGTGGGCAATCGACCGCCTTTCTATCTTGGCGCTTAAAATATACCATATGCGCGAAGAAGCGGAACGTACCGATGCAAGCGATGAACACCGCAATCGTTGCCGTACCAAACTAAACGTACTACTAGAACAAAAAACAGATCTCTCCACCGCTATCGATTCACTACTTTCGGACATTGAAACAGGAAACAAGTATATGAAAGTATACAAGCAAATGAAGATGTACAACGATGCGGATACCAATCCCGTGCTCTACGCAAAAAAATAAAAAAGCCTTCCCAAAAGAATAGACGCTATAACAAAAGCCTCTGCCACAGGAAACCGTAGCAGAGGCTTTTTCTTTTTGCTCAATAACTTTTTTATCTCTTGCCTAAATCATCGTAGCTTGTTTGCAGCAAGGCCTTTCCCAAGTCTATACGACGAGGTGAAATGGAGGGCGCGTCCTTTATCGTGCGCTGCGATACCACATCAAAGACAGAATAACCAGTGCTATCTATAAAAGAAAAGCCATTTCCAAACGTATGAAACGCACAGGGATAACGATAGGTTTTACTCATCACATCACGACTAAAGCGAAACGCATCGTGACGGAGTCCCATTTGTCCAAGCAACGTAGCGGCAAGGTCTGTTTGATTACAGAGTTGCTCTATTTTACGAGGCTGCTTCACCGCACCTCCGAGCCACAACATCGGAATATGATACTTGCGCTTCTCTAATTCTGTCAAACCCTTCGGATACTCTATGCCGTGGTCGGGCAAACAAATAATCAGTAAATCTTTCCATTGTGGCGTTTTACGCAATCGCGCGACGAACTTGCCCAAACAGTCGTCTAAATACGCCATCGAGTTGGCCACTTCATTGTTTTTGATTCGATGGTAAGGCACCATCCAAGGGTCATGACTCGCAAGGGTTAAGAAGGCGGTATGCCATGGTTTCTTACTCTTGTTGCTGACGAGCTGCTGATACATATAATCGAACATAATACGATCTGTAACGCCCCATCCATGCGTCTTTCGCTCTTCTGCGGTAAAAGATTTATCACCTACCACATTCTGATAACCCGTAGCCCGAAGATAACTCTGCATATTGGTAAAGTTCACGTCACCACCATAAACAAAATTTGTGCTGTACCCCACCGCTGATAAAGAGGAGGCGATGCCAGGAAGCGTGCGGTTCTTTTCGGGCACCTTCATCACCGAGACATCGGGAAAGGACGGATAACCGCTAAAGGTGCACACCGTTCCTCGATCCGTTCGGAAACTGTTGGCATAACAATTGGTAAAGAATACGCCCTCTGTACTCAAACGATTAAAATGAGGCGTCACACCTGGCTCTCCTCCCAAAGGCTCTACGAACGTGCCGCCAAAACCTTCCATCAAAATGACAAGTACATTGGGACGAGAGGTATTCAAGAGTGAATCCGACTCTTCGCTCTGCGTGTTATATTGTAATTCGGAAAAGAGTTGAGCGCGTTGTTGCTCAGGATAGTAATTACCCTTCTTTTCAAATTCCTGCGTTTTCCCGATCATAGAGAAAATGCTAAAGACTGGATTTACCGCCGAATGATTCAGAAACTGATGGGAACTATAATACACCATACCCGTGTTTGCCGTAGCCTTTCCCACACCTCCACGAATAAAGTAAAAAAGGATGCCACCAAAAACGAGCAGAATGCTAGTAGACAGGACACGCCTTTTGATCGGCAAAATAACACGAGGCAAAGAGCAACGTAACGCAAAAAAGAAAAGGAGCGCAAAAACAAGCGTCACCACAAAAGCCACAACAAGATAAAGTACCGAGACACTCGATGTGATGCCTTCGGGCGTATCGAGATAATTAAAGATGGTGGCATCAATCTTAAAATCCCAAAAAGTGTAGAGGCAACAATCAGCCACAAAGATAAGAGCCAACAGCACCGACACAAGACCTATATATAGCAGATGCAACGTTCTGCAAGCCGGAATGCGAATCCAACTACCAATAAGCGCAAAAAGCCAAACAAGAATTACAAAATAGCCAGCAGTAGCAAAGTCAAGAGGTAAACCAGAAGAAAGCACTTCGCCCACATCAAAAAGAGAAAAACCTCTTTCTACTAAACCGTTGTACAACATAAACAACGGTTTCATCAAAACAAAAATCGCTATCGTTAGAACAAAGAAGCACAACGGTGTGAAAATATTTATCTCTTTTGCAAATCGAATCAGTCTTTTCATCGTTCTATAATTGCTGCATTTCATTTAATCGTTTGTAATAGCCATCTTTCAGAATCAGTTCCTCGTGCGTGCCACGTTCTACGATTTCACCCTCATACAGCACACATATTTCATCTGCATTTTTGATGGTAGAAAGGCGGTGGGCAATGGCAATGGTGGTACGCGTCTTCATCAAGCGTTCTAACGCCTCTTGCACCAAACGCTCGCTCTCCGTATCAAGAGCAGAAGTTGCCTCATCAAGAATAAGAATGTCTGGATTTTTGAGAATTGCACGGGCGATACTGATGCGCTGACGCTGTCCTCCAGATAAACGACACCCTCGGTCACCCACAAAGGTATCGTAACCTTCTTCTGACGCGATAATAAATTCATGCGCATTGGCAATCTTTGCGGCTTCGACAACTTGTTCCATTGTGGCATTCTCGACACCAAAAGAAATGTTATTGAAAAAGCTGTCGTTGAAAAGGATCGCCTCTTGATTCACATTGCCAATCAAAGAACGAAGGTCGCTAATGGGAAAATGCTTCACGTTTACACCATCCAAAAAAATAGAACCTTCTCCTACATCGCGATAGCGAGGAAGCATATCCACGAGGGTACTTTTACCCGAACCGCTTTGTCCCACAAGCGCCACGGTCTGTCCCCGTTTCACCGTAAGGTTGATATGGCTCAATACGCGATGTCCGTCCGTATAACTAAAGGACACATCGCGAAACTCGATGCAATCGGTCAGCGATTTTATTTTAACGGGCTGTGCATCTTCCTTTATCGGATTTTCGGCTTTCAGTATTTTATCCACCCGTTCCACCGATGCCATACCTTTCGGGATGTTATAGGATGCTTTTGAAAAATCTTTAAGCGGTTGTATCAAGCTATAAAGAATGACCATATAGAAGATGAAAGTAGGAGCGTCAATGGAAGAAGAAGAAGAGAAAATCAAGGTACCACCATACCAAAGAACCAGAACGATAAGCGTTGTGCCCAGAAATTCGCTCAGAGGATGTGCCGATGCTTGACGCAGATTTACTTTGTTGAGAGCCCTACGAAATTCGCCCGTACTTTTTTCGAAGCGGTTCTTCATTCGAGTCTCCGCCGTAAAAGCTTTGATGATGCGCATTCCGCCCAAGGTTTCTTCAAGCTGCGACATCGTTTCACTCCATTTATTCTGCGCTTCCAGCGACTGTTCCTTTAGTTTGCGCACGATTGAACTCATCGCCCAAATTAACAAAGGCATAACAACAATCGTAAAGAGCGTGAGCTGCCAACTTGTATAAAAAAGAACCGTTATATAACTTATAATAAGAATGGGATTCTTGATTAGCATATCCAAGGAACCCGTAATAGAGTTTTCGATTTCATTTACATCCCCACTCATTCGTGCAATAATATCGCCCTTTCTTTCATCCGAGAAGAAAGAAAGAGGCAAACTGACTATTTTACTATAAATATGATTACGTATATCGCGAATAATACCCGTACGCAAAGGTACCATAATGCCAACCGAAACGAAGTAACAACCCGTCTTTAAAAGCGTAGCAGTAATCAGAAAGAGACCGATAAAAAGTAGAGTGGTAGAGGCCCCATACTGTGCGATTAAATCAGTTGTATAGTAATAAAGATTGTTGACAAGTATGTCTTTACTCGACAGGTGTGGGGTATTCCAAGCTATAAAATGATAGGCGGTCTTGTCTATTCCAAAAAGGAGTTGAAGCATTGGAACCAACGACACAAAAGAAAACACATTGAGAAGTGCTGAAAGTAAATTGAAGATGAGCGAACCTGCCAGATAAGCCTTGTAGGGCATCGCATATTGTTTTATTACTCTGAAAAATTCTTTCATGGATATATTGTTATTTTTGTTGTTCTATTTTCGTCCAAAGTCTGCTGGCACTTCACCCCACTCTTTGGTTTCCCACTTCAACAGTGGTATTCGATAACTATTGTTTTTTAACCACACTTCTGCTCGCTCTATAAGTTGAAATAGTTCCTCGGTGTGAGCATTGCGAACGAGTTTCGTTTTACACTTCTTTGCTTTCACCCATAGCAGAGCATTCCGGCTATCCGTATAAATTGGCATCACGAGTTTACGCTGTTTCAGTAAAGCTAACCCGTGAACAATGGCAAGAAACTCGCCTATGTTATTGGTTCCATAGACTGGACCATAATGAAAAATTTCTTGTCCCGTGCGTAAATACACACCTCTATATTCCATCGGTCCAGGATTGCCGCTACAAGCTGCATCTACCGCTAAAGCTTGTGCTTGAACTTGCAAAGGCAAGGGCAAGACCGTATCGGTACGGTCTGTAGGAGGATTTTGTAGCTCGCCTTTGGCGGTTCGTGCACCGCCCTTTGATTTGTGGATACACAAGAATGGTGAATGATACGAAGCTTCTTCGGCTTCTGCGCGAGAAGAGAACGATTTATAAATAGCTCCTTTAAAGCCTTTTATTTGCTGTTGGCAGTCCTCCCACGAGCTATAGACACCTGGCTTTACACCGTGCCAAACTACATAGTATTTCTGCTTCTTGCCCATGATTTACTTTCTTTTGCTCCTTGTGGAGCTTTTTGTTACTTCTTTCTTCACCTCCAAGAGAACTTACATACGTTCAGGCATCTCTATACCCAGCAAGCCCATACCTAAACGCAATACCTTCGCTACATTCGCTGAAAGCACAAGACGGAATCTCTTTTTCTGTTGGTCTTCTTCGCGAAGAATGCTAAAATCATGATAGAATTGATTGTACTCTTTCACGAGGTCGTAACAGTAGTTAGCGATTAAGCTCGGACTGTAGTCCTCACCCGCCTGACGTACCGTTGAGCGGAAGTCTGCAAGGTGCTGAATGAGGTCTTCTTCTTTAAGACTGATTTCCGTATCGAGGAGGAGAGCCTCTGGTACTACGAAACCCGCATCGGCAGCCTTACGAAGCACCGAACGAATACGAGCATACGTATACTGAATGAATGGACCCGTATTGCCATTGAAGTCGATACTTTCTTCGGGATTGAACATCATATTTTTACGAGCATCCACTTTCAGCAAAAAGTATTTAAGAGCTCCCAAACCGACGATTCGCGCTACTTCGTTCTTCTCGTCTTCGCTCATATCTCCGAATTTCCCAAGTTCTTCGCTGGTACGCCGTGCCGTGCTGATCATCTCTTCCACAAGTTGATCGGCATCTACCACCGTACCTTCGCGACTCTTCATCTTTCCGTTTGGTAATTCCACCATACCATAAGAGAAATGCACCAAATCCTTACCCCATTCAAAACCTAGTTCATCAAGCAAGATGGATAGCACCTGAAAATGATAGTTTTGTTCATTACCTACCACGTAGATCATCTTGTTAATAGGGAAATCACGGAAACGAAGCTTTGCCGTACCAATATCTTGCGTCATATAGACAGAGGTGCCATCCGCACGCAGCAACAGTTTTTCATCTAAGCCCTTACGCGTGAGGTCAGCCCATACAGATCCATCTTCGCGGCGATAGAATAGACCTTTTTCGAGCCCCTCCATCACTTTTTCTTTGCCTTCTAAATACGTATCGCTCTCATAATATATTTTGTCGAAACTTACGCCAAGGGCTTTATAGGTTTCATTAAAGCCTACATAAACCCATTCGTTCATTTTGCTCCATAGCGCACGCACCTCGGGGTCGTTTTGCTCCCATTTCACAAGCATATCGTGCGCCTCAACCATCAAAGGGCTTTCCTGCTCCGCACGTGCCTTTGCTTCATCGGGTGCGACACCTTGCGCAATCAGTTTTTCGGTAATCTCTTTTACTTCCTCACGATAATACTTATCGAACGCTACGTAATAATCGCCAATCAAGTGATCGCCTTTTTTACCAGAGCTTTCAGGCGTTTCGCCTTTGCCATATTTTTGCCAAGCAAGCATACTTTTACAGATATGAATGCCACGGTCGTTGACAATGTTGGTTTTCACCACTCTGTTACCATTCGCTCCGAGAACATTGGCAAGCGCCCATCCCAATAGGTTATTACGAACATGACCTAAATGCAGCGGCTTGTTTGTGTTTGGAGAAGAATATTCAATCATCACCAAGGGTGATTTCTCTGAAGAACGAACGATACCATATTCTTCATCCGCATTTAAATCACGAAGCAGAGCGACCCAGCTTGCCGACGAAACAATCAGATTAAGGAAGCCCTTAATCACGTTGAAGTCCTGCACAGATGTTTCGTTCTCTTTCAACCACTCACCTATTTGCTGAGCCGTCTCTTCGGGTTTGCGATGTGATATTTTCAAAAAAGGAAAAACAACAAGCGTGAGATGCCCTTCAAATTCTTTCTTCGTTTTTTGTAGTTGTACCTGATTTTCTGATACTTCTTGACCGTATAGAGCCTTTATGGCACGAACAACGGAGGCTGTTATGTTCTCTTCTATTCTCATAAAGCGAATTAAATGATAACGATGTTATTATGGTGTGCAAAGTTAACAAAAAAGCGTCACATCTACCACATCTATAAGCACAAAAAGCAAACACAGAAGACAGAAGGCCCTTCTTCAAGCCTTCTGTTCTACCGTAAAACGAAAGATTTTCTCTTTTAAAAGTGGCTTCGTAGACGCTATATTACGGCAAAAGGAAGCACCTCGAAACAAAGACAAGACAACCACAAACACTTGTGTCAAAAGGAGCGCGCTCGATGAGCAACTCCAGCGCGCTCCTTTTCAACTTGGAGCGCGCTCCTTTTTTGAGGGAAAGACAGCTACAAATCCGATTTCTTCGAGATTTTGAAATAAAAGAGAAGGCTAGCAGGAATAGCCGCCATTAAAACTATTCCACCCCATCTTGTTGTTTAAAGAAAAAGTGGTATATTTGCATCACAGAAGCAGTTATTTAAAGGAAGGAGATTGATATGACACCCAAAGCACCCATTTACCCCATCGGCATCCAAGATTT
>JAVVVP010000059.1:0-15069 GCA_036652575.1 Bacteroidaceae bacterium | reverse complement strand
CTTCATTCTTTTGAATTTTCGTTTAAAAATCCGCACGACAAATGTAGGTAAAAAATAGGAGGAAACAAATTTTATCTACAAAAAAAAGTCTATATAATTACCAAATCAACTAATTTAAGGCACATTTAAGGAACGTTTGACTACGTAGGCGTTTTCTTTATCTACCCGTTGATAAAAGAAGAGCCGACTTAACAAAAAGGCTACTCTTTTTAGAGGTGTGAAGAATGCCTAGAAGTGCCTCTATCCAATGCCGAAGAAGCCTTGAAATTGCACATACGATAGACGACGCACTCAAAAGAGCATAGTCGTTTGCAGCGACTCATTCCCCAAAAGACTCGAGCACGCTCGAGCTAAAAAAGGAGCGCGCTCGAATTTCACATCGAGCGCGCTCCTTTTTTTCACAAGAAAAGAAACTACACCAATTTCAGTACATTCCTAATTTCGTTCTCGAAATTAGGCGTAAAGACCTCCTTGTCAAGATTCTCACGCACCTCATCAAGCGTCCAAAAACGGCCACCATCGAGTTCTTCTTTACTTGTACAAATTTCGCCATCGTACACCGTGCGATGTACAAAAACGAGTTCGCGTTCTCGAACCGATTCAAAAACATATTGCGTCACCACTTCAGGCGTAAAATCCTCGATACCGAGTTCCTCGCGTACTTCCCGGCGAAGAGCTTGTGCCACGTTTTCGCCCAAATCAATATGTCCACCCACAGAGGTATCCCAGCGATTGGGCTGAATGTCTTTCCACGCAGGGCGATGCTGTAAAAACACCTCACCTTTGGAATTAAACAAATGTAAATGCACCACAGGATGAAGCTTTTTGCTCCCATCATGACACTCGCCACGAGTAGCTGCACCTGTAATGATGCCTTCCTCATCTACAAGAGGGAATAATTCTTCGTTGTCGTCTTTCATTGTTTAGGGTATTAAAAGGGAACTATCACCATAGCTCAGAAAACGAAAATCGTTTGCAAGAGCATAGTCATAAATAGAATGCCAATCGCTGCCTACAAAGGCTGAAACGAGCAGTAAAAGCGTACTCTTCGGTTGATGAAAATTCGTGATAATCATCTTTACAATATGATAGATATAGCCTGGGGCTATGATAATCTGCGTACTTGCATGGAGGGCCTTGAGCTGATGACGATCCAGATAATCGGCAATTTGTTGCAACGCTTCCATCGTAGACAAAGGTTGAGATTCTTGTGCATACTCGTAAGGAAGCCATTGATCTACGTGCAATTCTGCCTCTGAAGCCTCTGGATTCTTTGACAGTTTTACACCTATATAATATAAGCTTTCGAGCGTACGTACCGATGTTGTGCCCACCGCTATCCCTTCGCCTTGATGCCGTATCAATTTTTCAAGGCTCGTACGCGGTACATAAATGTATTCGGAATGCATCTCGTGGGCTGCAATCTCTTTACTTTTTACAGGTTTAAACGTACCTGCGCCCACGTGTAGTGTTATTTCGTCGCGCTCTATGCCGCGCTGATCTAACGCATCGAGTACACGTTCCGTAAAATGAAGCCCTGCGGTAGGTGCCGCCACGGAACCTTTTATTTTAGAATAAACCGTTTGATACGTTTCCTTATCCTGCTCTTCGGTGTTTCGGTTAAGGTAGGGAGGAATAGGTAATTCGCCAATGGCATCCAAGAGTTCAGCAAACGTAATATCGGGGGCGTTCCACGAGAACTCAATCAAGTGACTAGTGCCGTGCAACTCTCCGCGCCGAGCAAAGACCTCTACCTCTTGATCGCCTACGGTGATGGTGCGGCTCAAGGTACCCTCTTTCCATTTCTTCAGATTTCCCACAAGACAAAGCCATGAACAACGTTCCTTTTGCGAAAACATCACGGCGTAATCGTTGGGGGCATAAGGTTCAAGGCAAAACACCTCAATCAAAGCTCCCGTATCTTTGCGGAAATGCAAACGAGCCTGAATCACTTTCGTATTGTTGAACACCATCAGCGCACCCGAAGGCAAGAGCTCTGGCAACGAGGTAAATACGGTGTGACTCACGGCTCCATGACGATAAACGAGCAACTTGCTTTGATCGCGCACGGGCACGGGGTATTTCGCAATACGTTCATCGGGCAAGGTGTAGTTATAGTCTTCTATCTGAATGTGTTTGGTATCTTCTATCATTCGTTCTATTGGTTTATCGGTGCAAAAGTACAATTATTCTGCAAATAACAAACCCACAGCTCTATCAATATAGAAGAAAAATTCAGAATAGAATACGTGGCTTCTATTGTTTCTTTCCTTTTATCAGCCGTCTATATTCCGATGGCAAGACAGCCATCACCTTGACAAACTGTTTATTAAACTGGCTAATGTGCGGATAACCACATTCGTAAGCGATTTCACCAATGGTGCGATTGGTAAGTGCCAGTATACGCCCCGCATTCTGAATACGCACCGTTGTCAAAAATTCAAAAGGGGTCATATAAGTTTGTTTCTTATATGCCCTACAAAAAGCGCATTTACTCAAACCAGCAATAGCCGCCAACTCCTCCAACTGAATACGCTCGGCATATTTTAAATTGATATAGCGATTCACACGTTCTATGGCATCATCGTCGAAATGTTCGCGACTACCCTCTCGCAGCGGAATTTGAGAAACCAAACGATAATGAGGATTACGACATAACAAGGCAAGCATCTTATAAATAAGGTGGAGCTGATCAACGCCCTTGGCGCTCTGCATCCTACCCAAAAGTTGAGAAAGTTCCTCGGTAAGCACAACATCCGAAAAGAGGATGCCATAACTGCTGCGCTCCACCAATTGTTGCAACAACGTACTTGCAGGAAGTTGCAGCAAAGCATGAGGTAATAAGGTGGCAGAAAACTGAATCATTCGCCCCGTAGCAACTTCGCCCCCCTCCCCTTCGTGACAAGAATGCGAAAGCGTGGGCGCTAAAAACATAATATCGCCCTGACCAAATGGCAGAAGAGCATTGCCAAAACAAAGTTTTCCTTCACCCTTATCTACTATCGCCAACTCATATTCCGTATGGATATGGGACGAATAAGCAAACGAGAGGTGATGCACCTTTGTAAATGCCGTCTCATGATACCCCTTATCTTCTTCTTTTACTTGCATCTTCGTGTGATTTATTACGTGGTTCTTCTTAAGTTGCAAAGATACGAATAAAAACAGCAAAGATAGTGCAAATTAAGACGTAAAAATAGCCGTAATTTTGCATCTCGAATCAAAAGGCATCTATGAGACAACTAAAGATCAACAAAAGTATCACGAATCGTTCCAGTGCAGCACTGGACAAGTATTTAGTAGAAATAGGACGTGAGGAGCTTATTACCACAGATGAGGAAGTGGAGCTCGCACAACGAATACATCACGGCGACCGTGAAGCGCTCGAAAAGCTGACACGCGCCAACCTTCGCTTCGTCGTCAGCGTTGCAAAGCAGTACCAGAATCAAGGTCTTGCCCTAAATGACCTTATAGACGAAGGTAATTTAGGACTCATAAAAGCAGCACAAAAGTTTGACGAAACACGTGGTTTTAAATTCATCTCTTATGCAGTTTGGTGGATACGTCAAAGCATTCTTCAAGCTATTTCTGAGCAAAGTCGTATCGTACGTATGCCTCTCAATCAAGTAGGGTTTCAGAGCAAGCTAACCAAAGCAATTGTCAACTTTGAACAAGAGAACGAGCGTCGTCCTTCGGTTCAAGAATTAGCTGATGTGCTCGACACCGAAGTAAGCAAGATTGTAGAAGCTCTTGGCACAAATGGTAAGAAAGTATCTGTGGATGCACCTTTCCAAAACGATGAGTCGAACAGTTTAATCGACATTATGACCGATGAGAATGCACCAGGAACAGACAACCGTATGGAGCAAGAATCGCTTGCTTGCGATCTGAACTCGGCGCTTAGCATCCTGACAGAACGCGAACAAATTGTCCTAAAAATGCTATTTGGCATAGACCGACACGAAATGACCGCGGAAGAAGTAGCCAATTCACTCAACCTAACGCGTGAACGGGTACGCCAAATAAAAGAACGCGCACTACGCCGCCTTCGTGAGGATAACAACATCCATATTCTTACAAAATATTTAGGCTAACAAACCCCATCAACACATACGAAAAGCGCATCTTCCTAGAGAAAGATGCGCTTTTCGTATGTATTGGCACACTTTTTGCACTTCTACAAATGCACACCCAAAGGGATGCAAATAGACATAATAACAACCTATTAAAATAACAATTATGAACATCAAACCATTAGCAGACAGAGTTGTGATCGCTCCAACTCCTGCAGAGAAAAAAACAGTTAGCGGTATCATAATTCCTGATACAGCAAAAGAAAAACCATTGCAAGGCAAAGTACTCGCAGTAGGGAATGGTACAAAAGATGAAGAAATGGTGCTGAAAGTTGGCGACACTGTGCTTTTTGGCAAATATGCAGGTACCGAAATAGAACTAGGTAGTGAGAAAGTTCTAATTATGCGCCAAAACGACGTACTCGGCATCCTAGACTAAAATAAGGTGTCTTTTCTTCGTAAACGTATAAACGAACAATTCATAAATAAATCAATAACAAAATGGCAAAAGAAATTAAATACAACGTAGAAGCACGCGAACAGCTAAAGGCTGGTGCTGATGCTTTGGCAAATGCAGTAAAAGTAACGCTTGGTCCTAAAGGTCGCAACGTAGTTCTTGACAAAAAATTTGGTGCACCTCGTATCACAAAGGACGGCGTATCGGTAGCAAAAGAAATAGAACTCGACTGTGCATTTCAAAATGCAGGTGCTCAACTAGTGAAGAGTGTAGCGAGTAAAACGGGAGATGATGCAGGTGATGGTACAACCACCGCAACCGTTCTAGCACAAGCTATTCTAACAGAAGGGATGAAGAACGTGGCAGCAGGTGCAAACCCTCTCGACGTGAAACGTGGTATCGACATCGCGGTATCTAAAGTTGTTGCAGCGATTAAAGCGGATGCAGAACAAGTAGAAGAAAGCTATGAAAAGATTGAGCAAGTGGCAACAATCTCTGCAAACAACGATACAGAAATCGGTAAACTTATTGCAGACGGAATGCGCGCCGTATCTGTCAATGGTGTGATTACCATTGAAGATGCAAAAGGACGCGAAACCGTATTGAAAACAGTGGAAGGTATGCAGTTCGATCGCGGTTACCTCTCTCCTTACTTCGTAACAGAAACAGAAAAGATGGCTTGCATTATGGAAAAGCCTTATATTCTGATCTACGACAAAAAGATTTCAAACCTAAAAGATTTTCTTCCTATTCTTGAACCCGCCGTTCAGAGCGGACGTCCCTTGCTCGTTATTGCAGAGGATGTAGATTCGGAAGCGCTGACCACTCTTGTTGTAAACCGCTTGCGCACACAACTAAAAATTTGCGCAGTGAAAGCTCCAGGATTTGGCGACCGCCGGAAAGCAATGCTCGAAGACGTAGCCGTGCTAACAGGGGGTGTCGTTATATCTGAAGAAAAAGGATTGAAACTAGAAGAAGCAACTCTCGAAATGCTAGGTACCGCAGAAAAGGTAACCATCACCAAAGACAACACAACCATCGTTAACGGGGCTGGTGCAAAAGAAAATATCGAAGAGCGCATCTCTCAAATCAAAAATGAGATCAGCAACACGACCTCTTCTTACGACAAAGAAAAACTTCAAGAACGTTTGGCAAAATTGGCTGGTGGCGTTTGCGTACTCGAAGTGGGTGCCGCTTCTGAAACAGAACAAAAAGAGAAGAAAGACCGTTGCGACGATGCACTTTGTGCTACTCGTGCAGCAATCGAAGAAGGCATCGTAACAGGTGGCGGTGTCGCTTACCTCCGTGCACAAGTTGTTCTCGAAGGTCTTGTTGGTGCGAATGCAGACGAAACAACTGGTATTGCAATTATACGTCGTGCCATCGAAGAACCACTACGTCAAATCTGTTTCAATGCAGGTTTGGAAGGAGCTGTCGTTGTGAACAACGTTCGCGAAGGCAAAGGTAAAAACTACGGTTACAATGCGAAAACAGAAGTTTATGAAGACTTACGTGCAGCAGGCGTAGTAGATCCCGCGAAAGTAACTCGTGTAGCACTTGAGAATGCGGCTTCTGTAGCAGGAATGTTCTTAACAACAGAATGTGTCATCTGCGATAAGAAAGAAGACAAACCAGAAATGCCAATGGGCGCACCAGGAATGGGCGGCATGGGCGGTATGATGTAAAAAGCATCCATAGACAAATAAGTAAGTCGGGCTACTTTTCTTTTGAGAAAGTAGCCCGACTTTTTTTTGCAAAAAAAGGAACGTTTTCCATCAAAATATTTTACCTTTGCTCTAGCATTCTGATACAAGAAATAAACCAAACATATTTATAATGATGAAAAGAAGAAACGTCCTATTCTTATTCGCAATACTAACATTACTACCTTTTTACACATCGGCGCAAAATAAATCTACGTTTGAAATTAAAAATGGGCATTTCTACCATCATGGTAAAGTAACGCCTATTCTTTCGGGAGAAATGCACTACGCACGTATACCACATCAATACTGGAGACATCGATTTCAGATGATGAAAGGAATGGGGTTAAACACCGTTGCTACGTACGTATTTTGGAACATTCACGAGCAAGAACCTGGTAAATGGAATTTCAAAGGAGACTATAACCTCGCAGAATATATCAAAACAGCTGGTGAAGAAGGTTTAATGGTGATTCTTCGTCCTGGACCCTACGTATGTGCTGAATGGGAATTTGGAGGCTATCCTTGGTGGCTTCAGAACATAAAAGGAATGGAGATAAGGCGTGACAACCCCGAATTTTTGAAGCGCACGAAAATATATATCGACCGATTATACAAAGAAGTAGGAGCATTACAAAGCACAAAAGGCGGTCCGATCATTATGGTTCAATGCGAAAATGAATTTGGATCTTACGTTGCTCAACGCCCTGATATTTCTTTGGAAGAACACAAACGTTATAACGCAAAAATAAAACAACAACTCGAAGAAGCTGGATTCACCGTACCGATGTTTACGTCTGATGGAAGTTGGCTTTTCAAAGGAGGTGCAACTCCAGGGGCCTTACCTACCGCCAATGGCGAAAGCAATATAGAAAATCTAAAAAAGACAGTGAACGAATACCACGATGGGAAAGGGCCTTATATGGTGGCTGAATTTTATCCCGGATGGCTTATACATTGGGCTGAGCCCTTTCCACAAATCGGAGCATCAGGCATCGCACGACAAACCGAGAACTTCTTGAAAAAAGAGGTATCGTTCAACTTTTATATGGTGCATGGTGGTACCAATTTTGGATTTACAAGTGGGGCTAATTACGATAAGAAACGCGACATTCAACCCGACCTCACAAGCTATGACTACGATTCGCCCATTAGTGAAGCTGGCTGGACAACACCAAAATATGATTCCATACGCAACGTTATAAAAAGATATGTGAAATACAACGTACCAAAAGCACCAGAGGCTATTCCCGTGATAGAAATCCCCTCTATAAAGTTGAACAAAATAGCCGACGTTCTCGCCTTCACCGAAAAACAGCAAGCCATATCAGCCAACCAACCACTCACCTTTGAAGATTTAAACCAAGGATATGGATATGTGTTATACTCACGCCATTTCAATCAACCCATCAGCGGGAAACTTGAAATATCTGGGCTACGGGATTATGCCGTCGTCTACGTAGATGGAGAGAAAATAGGTACACTTAATCGCAATACTAAAACGTACACGATGGACCTAAACATTCCATTCAACGCGACCTTGCAAATACTCGTAGAAAATATGGGGCGCATAAATTACGGAGAAGAAATCGTGAATAACAAGAAAGGTATCATTAGCCCTATAAAAATCAACGATACAGAAATAGAAGGTGATTGGAATATGTATAAATTACCCATGGCAGAAATGCCTGACTTTACAACGATTGGAGAGGCTGCATATAGCAACACACCAGAAAATGCCCTTAAATTAAAAGGTATGCCCGTTCTATACGAAGGTACATTCACCCTCGACACCCTTGGCGACACCTTTATAAATATGGAAAATTGGGGAAAAGGCATTCTCTTTATCAACGGTATAAACCTTGGCAGATATTGGCAGGTAGGACCTCAACAAACACTCTATATTCCAGGAGTTTGGTTAAAGAAAGGAGAAAACAAACTTGTTATCTTTGAGCAATTAAACAACGAAGCCAAAACAGAAGTTAGTACGCTCAAAACGCCTATTCTAATGAAACTAAAGAAGTAACGGCTTCCTTTCTTCTTCAAAACAAGAGTCAACAAAAAAGAAGTGTCTAAAATGACCGAACCCAAAACGATTTGTTCACGGTTCGGTCATTTTAGACACTTCTTTACGATCTCCTATTTACGTTTATAACAAATTAAAGTGGTAATCGCCAGATGATTCGTCGAGGGAGAAACCGTCGTATTCAAACGATTTCAAGGCTTCAAGAGACGTGATACGATTTTTCAAAATAAAGCGTGCCATAGCACCTCGACACATTTTTGTATAAATCACAATCGTTTTCAATCCGTCTTCTTTTAGAACTTGAAATTCGGGTGTGACAACACGTACTTCGCGAAGCACGCGTTTCCAATCAAAGAGAGTGGTCATCTCATTACTGGCTAAGTTCACCAAGATACCATCATCCGCTTTTATTTGTTCGATCAGATAATCTGTCAATAGAGGCTTCCAAAAATCAAATAAATTTGTTTTTCCATTTTCGGGAAGCAGCAGTCGCCCCTCCATTCTATAGCTCATCACCACGTCCAACGGACGCAGTAAACCGTATAAAAACGAACCGATAAAGAGATGTTCGTTGGCATAGCGCAAGTCCTTCTCCGAAAAGGTTTCTGGTGCTAATTTCTTAAAAACCATACCATCGTAAGAAAAAGCTGCGGCTTCCCGCTTCTTTTCCGTTTGAAAGAATTGTTGATACCGTTGCCACGTTGTTTGAGCAATAGAGCGATTCACCTTCAACGCCGTCTGCAACTCACGAACCGTATACGATGCCATTTGCAACGCCATTCGATTTGCCTGAGGTTGAAAAAGCGGTTCGGTGGTGAAGGGTAAAGGCTGCATACTATGCCCCGACATTATTTTAGCACAAGCAATATAAACGATCATCTGTTTTCTGAATAAGAATTTGCCGCAAAGATACAGAATCACGGTTATATACATAAGAACTCCACGTTCTTATTTGAAAAGAAGGGAAAACCTTCAACAAAAAATCTCCACCGTGTTTTATGCGGTGGAGATTTTTTGTCTTTAATATGCTAACGTATCAACTAGCCCTTTGATTTTATATAGTCAACGATCCATTGTCCTACTTCCTTTGTACCATACTTCGCTCCTCCGTCTACTTGTATTTCAGGAGTACGAATATTTGCATCAAGACTTGCGTCCACAGCGTTCCGAATAAGTTGTCCTTCTTCTTTCAAATCAAAATATTCAAAAAGCATTGCTGCCGAAAGGATTTGAGCTAACGGATTCGCAATATTCAACCCTTTTGCCTGAGGCCATGAGCCATGGATCGGTTCAAATACAGGAGTACTCTCTCCCGTTGAGGCACTTGGCAATAGTCCCATGGAGCCACTGATCACCGAGCCTTCATCCGTGAGTATGTCGCCAAACGTATTTTCGGTTACCAACACATCAAAGAACGATGGTTCTTGAATCATACGCATGGCAGCATTGTCTACATACATATAATCCGTTTGCACGTCTGGATACAGAGGAGCCATTTCTTGTGCTATTTTACGCCAAAGACGCGAAGAAGCCAGCACATTGGCTTTATCTACTACCGTAAGATGTTTACGACGTTTCATGGCATACTCAAAGGCTACTTTAAGAATACGTTCTATCTCTATACGCGTGTAAGCACACGTATCATAAGCACGGTCGTTGTCTTGATATTTCTCACCGAAATACATACCACCCGTCAATTCGCGAATACAAATAAAATCTGCATTTTCCACCAGTTCCATCTTTAAAGGAGACTTATGCAACAAACATTTAAACGTTTGTACAGGGCGGATATTCGCGAACAATCCCAACTTTTTACGCATCGCAAGAAGACCTTGTTCTGGACGAACTTTGGCAGTTGGATCATTGTCAAACTTAGGATCACCTACCGATGAAAAAAGGATCGCATCAGCATCTTTACAGATTTTGTAGGTCTCTTCAGGAAAAGGATCGCCCACAGCATCAATAGCAGCTGCACCAACGAGCGCACTTTTATAACTCACCTCATGACCGAATTTTTCGCATACGGCTGTCATCACGTCTACACCTTGTGTAGAAATTTCTGGGCCGATGCCATCACCAGCCAATACTGCAATTTTAAATTTCATATACTCTTTTATTTATCTAGTTCTTCCTTGTGATTCTAGTTCTCACCGTTTTTCCCATTGCTCTATTTTGTCTTTATTTCCGACCAGAAAATCTATGTCGTCAAGGCCATTCATCAAGCAATATTTTTTATAACCATTCAGTTCGAAACACTCACTCTTGCCTGTCTTACCATTTGTAACCGTTTGATTTGGAACATCAACCGTCACAAGCGTTTTAGGATCTGCGTTGATGGAGGCAAACAGTTCTGCCAAGAAACCTTCGCTAACCACAACGGGAAGCACAAAGTTATTCAATTCATTGTTCTTGTGAATATCCGCAAAGAAGCTACTAATAACCACACGAAAACCATAACCAGCAATAGCCCATGCCGCATGTTCACGACTAGAACCACACCCGAAATTTTTCCCCGCCACGAGAATCTCGCCACCAAACGTTTTTTGGTTGAGCACAAAGTCCACTTTTTCTGTGCCATCGTCATTGTAACGCCAATCACGAAACAAATTATCGCCAAAACCCTCTTTCGTTGTAGCTTTCAGAAAACGAGCCGGAATAATCTGGTCGGTGTCTACATTTTCAAGGGGTAGAGGCACACAAGTACTCTCTATTATGCTGAATTTCTTTTTCATAATCTTATGTATTTTGTCAAGGAACCGCCGACCTCACTTTGGTGTCGTCTCGTCAGCAAGCCCCCTTTTCACTGTATTAAAATAGATAGTTGATTCGTCATTCGATATTAAAGGAACACTCTAGGATCTGTTACTACACCTGTAATAGCCGCGGCAGCCGCAACAAGTGGACTCGCCAACAACGTGCGAGAACCAGGACCTTGACGTCCTTCAAAATTTCGATTGCTCGTAGACACACTGTATTTACCTGCTGGAATTTTATCGTCGTTCATCGCAAGACAAGCAGAGCAACCTGGTTGACGTATCTCAAAACCAGCTGTTTCGAGTATTTTATCAAGCCCTTCTTTCCGTATTTGAGTATCTACAGACCAAGAACCAGGAACTAACCAAGCAATCAAGTTCTCTGCCTTTTTACGACCTTTAACCATAGAAGCAAAGGCACGAAAATCCTCAATACGACCATTGGTACAAGCACCGAGAAACACATAATCCACCTTTTTACCGATCATCGATTCTCCTGCCGCGAAGCCCATATAATGCAACGCTTTTTCATCAGAAGTAGACGTTGGAGTTGGGATGTGCTGCGTAATACAAAGCCCCATCCCTGGGTTCGTACCATAGGTGATCATCGGTTCTATGTCTGCTGCATCAAAAACGACTTCTTTGTCAAATACGGCAGCGTCATCACTAGAAAGCGTTTTCCAATAAGCCAAGGCCTCTGTCCAAGCTTCGCCCTTTGGCGCATGCTCACGCCCTTTGATATACTCAAAAGTCGTTTCATCAGGAGCCACCATGCCACCGCGTGCTCCCATCTCAATTGACAGATTACAAAGCGTTAAACGACCTTCCATCGAGAGATGACGAATCGCAGAACCAGCATACTCCACAAAGTAACCCGTAGCACCACTGGTTGTTAGTTTTGACATAATATAAAGCGCTACATCCTTTGCCGTAACACCTTTGCCAACGATACCTTTCACGGTTATACGCATCGTTTTAGGTTTCGTTTGGAGTATACATTGTGACGCAAGAACCATCTCTACTTCACTCGTACCAATACCAAAAGCCACAGCACCCATTGCACCATGGGTGGACGTATGAGAGTCACCACACACAATGGTCATACCAGGCAAAGTGAGTCCTAATTCAGGCCCCACCACATGGATTATACCATTCTTGGGATGCAGCATACCATAATGCGTCAAACCAAAATCTGCAGCATTCTTCGTCAACTCATCCACCTGTTTTTTCGATACAGGGTCCTTTATCGGTTTGTCCTGATCGTGCGTTGGCGTATTGTGGTCTGGCATACAATAAATATGATTGGGGCGAAAACAAGTTAGTCCTCTTTCCCTCAAACCAGCAAAAGCCTGTGGGCTCGTTACTTCGTGACAATACAAACGATCTATATACAATTGTGTTGGACCATCCTCTACTTTATGGACAATATGCTTGTCCCATATCTTATCAAAGAGTGTATTCATTAATAGTGTATTCTAAAACATTAAAACTTATTGATACAGTCGATATAGGCTTCTACTGAAGCCGCTACAACATCTGTACTCGCTCCAAAACCATAATAAACATTACCATTATATTCTACTTGCATATGCACTTTCCCCGTATCATCCGAACCTTTATTAATCGCTTGTATCGTAAATTCCTTGAGCGTCATTTCGCGTTTAATAATATTCTTCAATGCCTTAATCGCCGCATCTACAGGACCATTGCCACTTGCCGCTGCTTCAAATTTCTCACCCGCAATATCAAGCCCAATACTTGCCACAGACTTCACGCCAACCCCACTTGTCACTTGCAAGAAATCAAGTTTAAGATTATGCGAAGCACTACGATCAGCTCCTGCAAGCATCAAGACATCATCGTCTGTTATCTCTTTTTTCTTATCCGCAAGTTTCAAGAAAGCTTGATAAATTTCATCCAATTTATCATCTTTCATCTCAATGCCAAGCACACTTAAGCGGTGTTTCAATGCGGCACGTCCACTACGAGCCGTTAAGATAATCGAATTATCATCAATGCCCACATCCTTCGGATTCATAATCTCATACGTTTCTACATTCTTAAGCACACCATCTTGATGAATACCCGAAGAATGCGCAAAGGCATTACGTCCCACAATGGCTTTATTCGCCTGTACGGGCATATTCATAAGCGAGGAAATCATACGACTTGTAGGATAAATCTTTGTCGTGTTGATATTTGTTTCAATATTCAACTTATGGCATTTCAAGATCATGGCAATCTCTTCCTCACTCGTATTTCCAGCACGTTCCCCAATACCATTTATGGTTACTTCCACTTGGCGGGCACCGTTTAGCACACCTGCCAACGTATTGGCGGTAGCCATACCCAAATCATTATGACAATGCGTCGAAAGAATCGCATGGTGCACGCCATCCACGTGTTCCATCAAGTATTTTATCTTTGCACCATATTCACTAGGTAAACAATAACCCGTTGTATCAGGAATATTGACCACCGTTGCACCCGCTTTAATAACCGCCTCTACCACACGGGCAAGATATTCATTATCAGTACGTCCCGCATCTTCTGCATAAAATTCAACATCTTCCACATAGCGTTTGGCATACTTCACGGCAGCAATGGCACGCTCAATGATTTCCTCACGCGTAGAATTAAATTTATACTTAATATGTAAATCACTCGTACCAATACCTGTATGGATACGCTTGTTTTTTGCAAATTTCAAAGCATCGGCAGCACAGTCTATATCCTTCTCTACCGCACGCGTTAGAGCACAAATCGTGGGCCACGTCACCGCCTTCGATATTTCTATCACTGAATTAAAATCACCTGGACTCGATATTGGGAATCCTGCTTCTATCACGTCTACGCCCAACGCTTCCAATTGCTTTGCTACCTGAATTTTTTCAATTGTATTCAATTGGCAACCTGGCACTTGTTCGCCATCACGAAGCGTTGTGTCAAAAATAAATAATCTGTCGCTCATATTTTTTGTGTTTTATATTCTATGAAAAAAGCCTTTCGCACTTGGAAGTGAGAAAGGCTCTATTTTAATCCTTTTGTTTATACTAAAGTACACACCCACTCCCCTATTACTCTTTTAGTAGTAGCAGTCCCAATAATCGGAGGATAGAAGAAGTATGTAATGTCATTTTCTTTTTATTTTAGTCTGAGTGCAAAGTTAGCAAAAAAACAAAAACACAAGCCTCCATATCGCTTTTTTTTTACGCTCTATGCAAAAAAAGAGTCCTTAAAGCTCATTTGTCTTTTCTAAACAGTTTGCAGCAAGCATATCTGCGGCCTGAACGATCGCAACCAGAGGACTTTTTGCCATCGCGTCCCGAAAAGCAAAACGAGTGATACTCCCTTGCTCTGTCGCTTCAAACATCCCCATGTGCCAACGAATCGCTAACAATTCTTCCTGCTTTAATTTCAGATACCAATGGATCATAATACACGACTTCTCACCATGTCCAAAAGGAAAATTATCTTTCAATTCATATCCATTGTAAGATTGCCATCTTCCTTTTTCATCTTTTTTCCAACGCTCTGCCTTATGATAGATATTCACCTTACATAAATCATGAAACAAAGTAGCGATTGCAAGACTTTCTTCCGAAAGCTTTTCCGTAACAACAGCCTCTCCATTTTCTATTTTTGGCAACAGAACACGTTGGTAAATAGCCATGGCCGCTTCAAACACATTTAGCGAATGCTTACAAAGGCCACCATCTTCATTTAAATGAAACCCACGCGAACTCGGTGCTCTAAAGAAATCGCTTTTCTCCAGATACGCCAACAAATCTTCTAGTCCATCCCGTTTTATCGTTTCCCGACAAATCTCCAGATACCTATTTTTATTAAATTCAATTGTTTCTTCTTTCATATTTTGCGTTTTATTTCGTTTCCATTCTTTCAAAAAGTCAAGCGCTACAACGATTGTCACACAAAGATAAATCATTTGCATCAAAAGAAGAACTTTATTCTTCTTTTTTTGATCCTTTTTCAAAGAATCCTCTTTTTCCAGACAGTTGTTCCGAGGCCCTTCCCCGCGAACGTCGGTTGTTCAAAA
>JAVVVP010000058.1:0-15652 GCA_036652575.1 Bacteroidaceae bacterium | reverse complement strand
AAAACCCGCCGTCAATGCACAAAAAACGATTTTGTGTGCAAGGAAAAGCACTTTTTTGCCGTAAATCCTTGCGTGTTTTAATTATAAGTCTTATTTTTGCAGCCAAATCTGAACTAATTATTAATTTTTAAACGAAAGATTATGTCTGAAATTGAAGCAAAAGTAAAAACAATTATCGTTGATAAGCTTGGTGTTGATGAAGCTGAAGTAACTACAGAAGCAAGTTTCGCCAACGACTTGGGTGCAGACTCATTGGATACAGTAGAGTTGATTATGGAGTTCGAAAAAGAGTTCCACCTTACTATTCCAGATGATCAAGCAGAAAAGATCACAACGGTTGGACAAGCTATCGATTACATCGAAGCACACGTAAAATAAATTGATTCCTTAGTTATATGGAATTAAAAAGAGTTGTTGTAACTGGGCTTGGAGCGCTGACTCCCGTTGGTAAGACCGCCTCTGAAACATGGGAAAATCTTAAAAACGGAGTTGGTGGTGCGGGTCCTATTACACATTTTGATGCGGCAAAGTTTAAGACTCAATTCGCTTGCGAAGTAAAGGACTTTAACCCTACGGATTATTTAGATCGCAAAGAGTGTCGCAAAATGGACCTCTATGAGCAATATGCTCTTGTGGCAGCCATAGAAGCGGTTGAAGATTCGGGTATGAACTTAGACACATTGGATAAGAATC
Organism: Bacteroidaceae bacterium; assembly: GCA_036652575.1. Lineage (GTDB taxonomy): Bacteria > Bacteroidota > Bacteroidia > Bacteroidales > Bacteroidaceae > Alloprevotella. Next base: position 14,959 of record JAVVVP010000058.1, on the reverse strand, counting down.
GTGTAGGTGTTGTTCTAGGTGTTGGAATTGGAGGCATTCATACTTTCGAAGAGGAAGTAGGGAATTATGCTATAAACGGAGCTGAAATGGGTCCTAAATTCAGTCCTTTCTTTATCCCTAAAATGATTTCTGACATCGCCTCAGGACAAGTTTCTATCATGTATGGTTTTCATGGGCCAAACTTCACCACGACCTCGGCTTGTGCTTCGTCAACGAATGCACTCGCATCAGCGTTCGACTTGATCCGCTTGGGCAAGGCAAACGTTATGATCACAGGTGGTTCCGAAGCTGCCATTTGGCCAGCAGGAGTAGGAGGTTTCAATGCGATGCACGCTTTATCCACTCGCAACGACGATCCACAGGGCGCTTCTCGCCCTTTCAGTGCGAGTCGCGACGGGTTTGTGATGGGCGAAGGCGCGGGTTGTCTCGTACTAGAAGAACTTGAACATGCCAAAGCACGTGGTGCCAAAATTTATGCTGAATTGGCAGGAGTTGGTATGTCGGCAGATGCACATCATATTACAGCCTCTCACCCCGAAGGTCTCGGTGCAAAACTCGTGATGAGAAATGCACTGGAAGATGCAGGAATGCAACCAGAAGACATTGATTATATCAACGTTCACGGAACATCCACTCCTGTCGGCGACTTATCGGAAGTGAAAGCCATCAAAGACGTTTTTGGCGAATATGCCTATCAACTCAACATTAGCTCAACAAAATCAATGACAGGCCACCTACTCGGTGCAGCTGGTGCAGTGGAAGCGTTGGCCAGTGTGATGGCGGTACACGATGACATCATCCCTCCTACCATCAACCATGCAGAAGGAGATGAAGACGAAGCCATCGATTATAAGATGAACTTCACTTTCAACAAAGCACAAAAGCGTACCGTACGCGCCGCTCTGAGCAATACGTTCGGATTTGGCGGACACAACGCTTGTGTTATTGTGAAGAAGTATGCAGAATAAAATTAGAATAACTAATTTCATTGATAAAATGAAGTTCCTTTTCCGCAAGGAGAAGGAACTTCATTCTTCTTTATATAAAATACTGGGCTTCTACCCACATAACGTCCATCTGTATCGCCTTGCCTTTGCTCACAAGTCGCTGAAAGTACGCGGAGATGTAAAGAATAAGCTCTACAACAACGAACGCCTGGAATTTCTAGGAGATGCCATTATTGAGGCCGCCATTAGCGACATCGTGTTCCATCACTTCGATGATAAACGAGAAGGATTTTTGACCATCACACGTAGCAAACTCGTACAGCGAGACACACTCAACAAGCTTTCTAGTGAACTTGGGCTTGACGACTTGCTCCATGCAGCAACCCGATCCTCTGGACACAACAGTAACCTTGGCGGCAACGCCTTTGAAGCACTCGTTGGTGCCATCTACCTAGACCGTGGATACACGTACAGCAAATGGTTCTTAAAGAAACGCATTCTTGACCAACACATCGACATCGACAAAATGGCGTACAAAGAAGTGAACTTTAAAAGTAAACTGTTGGAATGGTGTCAAAAGAAACGGGTCGTGGTAGACTATCAACAAGATAGCGACAACGTGGGCAAGAGTTGTTCCCCCCTTTTTATAAGTTCTCTCTTTCTAGAGGGTACTTCGATCAGTTCGGGCAAAGGTTTTTCGAAAAAAGAAAGTCAGCAAAACGCATCGAAAGAGGCGCTAATGCGTATCAAAGACGATCTTCAGATAAAAAAAGAAATCTATGAGGCCCGCGACAAACGACTAGAAGCGCTAAAAGCAGAAGCAAATCCCAAGGAGAAAGTAGCGGAAAGCACTCCCGACGTATCGCGTAATGCTCGTTACGCACCCACAAAATAAAAAAGTACACGCTGAAAAACAGCTCGGCATACCCAAAATTCAAAAACCGAGCTTTTTGTTTTGGCTCTGCGCTCACTTAATCGTATCTTTACAGAAAATACTCACGCTCGGCATACCCAAAATTCAAAAACCGAGCTTTTTGTTTTGGCTCTGCGCTCACTTAATCGTATCTTTGCACCTTATTATAGATCGTTATATGAAGAAACTCCTTATCGAAACATACGGCTGCCAAATGAATGTGGCAGATAGCGAAGTGGTAGCATCCGTTATGAAAATGGCAGACTACGAAATCTGCGAAAACATAGACGAGGCGGATGCCGTGTTCTTGAATACTTGTTCTGTACGCGAAAATGCGGAACAAAAAATCCTGAAACGATTGGATGCGCTAAACGCCTTACGCAAAAAAGGACGTAAACTACTGATCGGCGTACTCGGCTGTATGGCGGAACGCGCAAAAGAGGACTTGCTCAACCATCATCACGCAGACCTCGTGGCAGGACCAGATGCTTACTTGGCTCTGCCCGACCTTATCGCACAAGCCGAAATGGGACAAAAAGCCATCAACATAGAACTATCGACCACCGAAACCTATCGCGACATCGTGCCCGAACGTATGTGCGGAAGTCGTATATCGGGTTTCGTTAGCATTATGCGAGGATGCAATAACTTTTGCCACTACTGCATCGTGCCTTATACAAGAGGAAGAGAACGTAGCCGCGATATGGACAGCATTCTGACCGAAGTGCGCGACCTCGAAACACGAGGATACAAAGAAGTAACGCTCCTCGGACAAAACGTAAACTCGTATCACTGCGATAAAGACGGCAGAACCGTTAGCTTCCCTGCCTTGTTACGCAAAGTGGCAGAAACCGTACCCTCCCTGCGCGTACGCTTCACAACGTCTCATCCTAAAGATATGAGCGACGATACGCTCCGCGTAATTGCCGAAATGCCCAATGTGTGCAAACATATCCATCTACCCGTACAAAGCGGAAGTAATCGAATTTTGGGACTGATGAACCGTAAATATACTCGCGAGTGGTACTTAGAACGAGTAGCCGCCATCAAACGCATCGTGCCCGATTGCGGACTGACCACCGACATCTTTGCAGGCTATTGCTCCGAAACCGAAGAAGACCATCAGCTCTCGCTCTCTCTTCTGCGCGAATGTGGCTATGACTCCGCTTTTATGTTTAAATATAGTGAGCGACCTGGTACGTATGCCAGTAAAAACTTGCCCGATGACGTGGAAGAAGAAACAAAAATTCGACGACTCGAAGAACTGATCGCCCTGCAAAATCAACTCAGCGCAGCATGCAACCAAAAGTGCATCGGAAAAACGTATGACGTGATGGTAGAGGGCAGAAGTAAACGCTCGAACGAACAACTCTTTGGACGAACAGAACAAAATAAAGTAGTCGTATTCGACCGCGGAACCCACCACATAGGCGACCTTGTGAGCGTTTGCATAACCGATAGCTCCTCGGCGACGTTGAAAGGTAAAGAAGTTAAAGAGAGTTAAGCGTGTAGTAATCCCTTACATTTTTCATATTTTTGCAAATTAGAATAATTAGACTGCACTAACTTTGCAAAAATATTAGCAGGAAAGGATGGAGAAACTCAATATTACACATTGCCCCATATGCGGGAGCAACAAGCTTAGCGAAGTAACTACTTGCGTAGATCACTATGCTACGGGTGAAACATTTGCTCTATACGAATGTGACATTTGTCATTTCCGCTTCACGCAAAATGCGCCTCAAGAAGGTGAAATAGGTTCTTACTATGAGACCCCAGATTATATTTCTCACAGCGACACGCGCAAGGGATTGATGAACAAAGTGTACCACTACGTACGTAGCTATATGCTAGGACATAAAGCGCGTCTTGTCATCCGGACCCTACGCAAATTGGCTCGAGGTAAATTGCTCGACATTGGAGCGGGTACGGGATACTTTGCCAACGAAATGGCAGAACGAGGCTGGGAGGTTACGGCGGCCGAAAAAAGTGAGCAAGCACGTGCTTTTGCTCAAAAAGAATTTGGACTTCACACCCTCTCGCCCGAAGACTTACAGACGCTTGACGACACGAGTTTCGATGCCATTACCATGTGGCACGTGATGGAACATATCGAGCACTTGAACGAAGAATGGGAGATGCTCTACCGCTTGCTGAAACCTAAAGGCTGTCTCGTGATAGCAGTGCCCAACTGCTCATCGGCAGATGCCACGCTCTATAAACAGTATTGGGCCGCCTACGATGTGCCGCGCCATTTGTGGCATTTCACCCCCGACACCATGCAGCGAATTGCTGAGACCCACGGGTTTCGGATGGTAAGGCGCGAGCCCATGCCGATGGATGCCTTCTATATCTCTATGTTGAGCGAAAAATATAAAGGGAGCAGGAACTACTTTATAAAAGGCCTCCTCAAGGGACTGAAATGCTACTTTAAAGCACAAGGACACACAGAGCGCAGCAGTTCGGTGATCTATATTTTCAAGAAACATAAGGAATGAAACAGAACAGAAAGAAAAAAGCGCGTGGCTATACGAATATGAACGTCGTTACGTCGTGTATCAGCACAACACTCGTGTTGCTCTTGCTTGGCACCATTGTATTCTTTGTAACCATTGGTTCGCACCTGAGCGATGCGCTGCGCGAAAACTTCACCGTGACACTGATGCTGAATGACGACATTCGTCAGCAAGAAGCTTACAACTTACAAGCAGAACTTCGGGAGATGAAATGCAACCGTTGCGTGGGCTACATATCGAAAGACAAAGCGCTCAAAGAACAAGCCAAAGCGATGGGGACGGACCCCACCGAATTTCTGGGCGAGAATCCGATCCCTGCCTCGTTCGAGCTACATCTTAATGCAGCGTACGCCAATGCCGACAGCTTATCGACCATTATCCCGCTGCTCGAAAAGAAGCCTTCGGTAATAGAAGTCAACTATCCACAAGCTTTGATGGACAGTGTCAACGAGAACATCCGTAAAATCAGTTTAACGATGCTCATTATCGCCGCGTTGCTAATGATTGTATCCTTTGAGCTCATCAACAACACCATACGCCTTAGCGTGTATTCCCACCGCTTCCTCATCCACACAATGAAACTCGTTGGCGCTCGCTGGAGCTTTATCCGCAAGCCCTTTATGGCGCGAGCGTTTTGGATCGGCATCGTGTCGGCCCTGCTCGCAAACGGACTGATTGTGAGTGGTATTGTCGCCATCGTGAAGTATGAGCCCGAAGTACTCAAGCTCATCACCTTCGATGTGATCGGCATCACCATTGGTATTGTGTTTGGCTGCGGCATCGTGCTCACGCTTGCCTGTGCTTACTTCTCGGTGAACAAACACTTGCGAATGACCTCCGATAAAATGTATTACATCTAAACTACATAAATAAGAAAGAATATGGACAAAAGAAACTTTGCTTTCGATAAAAAGAACTTTATCTGCCTTGGCATTGGTATGATCATTGTAATCATTGGTTTTATCCTTATGTCAGGCTCTGGCTCCACCGAGACCACCTTCAATCCCGAAATTTTCAGTGCTCGCCGCATTAAGGTAGCGCCCCTTGTCTGTTTGTTTGGCTTCCTCTTTATGATTTATGCCATCCTACGCAAACCGAAAGAGCTGACAAGTACCAATCACACGACCGAAACAAACAACTAAAATATGGATTTTCTGCAAACCGTTCTCATTGCCATCGTAGAGGGACTTACCGAATTTCTGCCTGTATCGTCTACGGGACATATGATTATTGCTCAAAATATGCTAGGTATACCCAGCACCGACTTTGTGAAAGCCTTTACGGTCATCATTCAATTTGGAGCGATTCTGTCGGTGGTCTGCTTGTATTGGCAACGCTTCTTCAGATTGAATCATTCGCCCGCAGCAAACGAGGCCAGCGTCGTTGGACGCTTCCTCCATAAGTTCAACTTCTATTGGAAGTTACTTATCGCCTTTATTCCCGCAGCGGTGTTTGGCTTTTTGTTAAGCGATACGATTGATGCCGCAATGGAAAATATCTACGTCATCGCAACAACACTCGTAGTGGGTGGTATCTTTATGCTCTTTACCGATAAAATCTTCAACGAGCAACGTGCCACGAAGACCACGATACTAAGCAATAAAAGTGCATTCTATATCGGTCTCTTCCAATGCGTCGCCATGATTCCAGGGGTGTCGCGCTCTATGGCAACAATCGTTGGAGGTATGGCGCAAAAACTATCGCGCAAAGACGCTGCCGAATTTTCATTTTTCCTAGCAGTGCCTACGATGTTCGCCGCCACTTGCTACAAAATGCTCAAACTCTTCTTAGAGCCCAACGGAGTACAACTGCTGAAAGACAATGCCATCACTTTGATAATCGGTAACGTCGTGGCCTTCATCGTGGCACTCTTAGCGATAAAGTTCTTTATCAACTATGTCACAAAGTATGGCTTCAAAGCCTTTGGCTGGTACCGCATCATCGTGGGCGGTTTGATTCTCATTCTCTATTTTACAGGACATAATTTAGAAATAATTTAATGGATTTTCAAGGCGGCGAAGTGCTCGCATTCAATAAGCCTTACGAATGGACCTCCTTCGGCATCGTGGGAAAAGTACGTTGGCTGCTCTCGCAAAAACTAGGAGTCAAGAAGCTCAAAGTAGGGCATGCGGGAACGCTCGACCCTCTTGCCACAGGCGTAATGATTCTCTGCACGGGTAAAGCCACCAAACGCATCGACGAATATCAAGCACATACAAAAGAATATATTGCAGACCTACGCCTTGGAGCCACGACACCAAGCTTCGACCTCGAGCATCCCGTTGATGCCACTTATCCCATAGACCACCTCACACAAGAGTTGATAGCAGAAACCCTACACAAATTCATCGGAGAGATAAGTCAAGTGCCCCCCATCTATTCTGCGTGCAAAGTAAATGGGAAACGTGCGTACCATCTGGCGCGGCAAGGACTAGAAGTGGAACTGAAAGCCAAAACGCTCGTCATCGATGAAATAGAACTATTGGAATGCCATATTCCAGACATTAAAATACGCGTTGTGTGCAGCAAAGGCACCTACATTCGCGCCTTGGCACGCGACCTTGGCGAAGCGCTCCATTGCGGAGCCCATTTAACGAACTTGTGTCGCACCCGAGTGGGCGAGATTCGCTTAGAAAACTGCCTCACCTTAGAGGACTTCCCCACATGGCTCGAAGCGCAAACCATAGAAACCGCAACCATTTAAAAAAGAGTACACCGAAGCAAAAGCAAGGCCATCACAAGCTGACCCAATGCTTCATAAAGCAAAAATGATATGAAACTGTCCCAATTCAAATTCAAACTTCCAGAAGAGAAAATCGCGAAGTATCCAGCTCCCCATCGCGATGAGTCGCGTATGATGATTCTCCATCGTAAAACGGGCGATATTGAACATAAAATGTTCAAGGATATTCTGAACTATTTCAATGAGAAAGACGTATTTGTATTCAACGATACAAAGGTATTTCCTGCTCGGCTCTATGGCAATAAGGAGAAGACGGGAGCACGTATCGAGGTGTTCCTCCTTCGCGAGTTGAACCAGGAGCTTCGTCTATGGGATGTCTTGGTAGACCCCGCACGAAAAATCCGTATCGGGAACAAACTCTACTTTGGCGAAGACGATTCGATCGTTGCCGAAGTGATAGACAACACGACAAGCCGTGGACGCACCCTGCGCTTCCTGTACGACGGACCTCACGATGAATTTAAACAGCAACTTTATGCGCTCGGCGAAGCTCCTATTCCTCGCTTTATCGGAAGAGAGTCTGAGCCCGAAGATTTAGAACGTTTCCAATGTATCTTTGCTAAAAACGAAGGGGCTGTTACCGCTCCTACAGCTGGACTACACTTCTCGCGAGAACTGATGAAACGGATGGAAATTAAAGGACTAGACTTTGCTTATATCACACTGCATTGCAGCCTTGCCAATTTCCGAAATACAGACGTGGAAGACCTGACCAAGCATAAGATGGACTCAGAACAAATGAGCATAACCAAGGAATGCTGCAACATGGTGAACCGTACAAAAGACGAGGAACACAAAATCATTGCCGTAGGAACTACGGTTCAACGCGCCTTAGAAACAGCCGTCGATACCAATGGACACATCAAAGAATTTGATGGATGGACGAATAAGTTCATCTTCCCCAATTACGACTTTAGCGTAGCCGACGCGATGATTTCAAACTTCCAACTGCCTTACAGCACACTTCTTATGCTCACCGCAGCCTTTGGAGGATATGATGAAACCATGAACGCCTATAAAGTGGCACTCAAAGAAGATTATCGCTTCGGGACCTTTGGAGATGCGATGCTTATTATCGACTAATGTCGGCAATCGTATACATTGGCATAGGAACAAATATGGGTGAGCGACAAGAACTTATCCACACCGCCATAAGAGCACTCAAAGAGCACGTCGGTGCGCTCCTTGAGTGCTCTTCTTTTTACGAAACAGAACCTTGGGGCTTTACGTCGGAACATCAATTCCTGAATGCTGCGGCCTCGTTTCGCACCTCCTTGTCCCCCGAACAGGTGCTCACCCTCACGCAACGCATTGAGCTCAGCATGGGGCGGCTCCACAAAAGCAGTGAAGGAAGATATGCCGACCGTCCTATCGACTTAGACTTGCTGCTCTACTCCGATGTCGTGATTCGCACCCAGGAGCTTACGCTTCCCCATCCTCACCTTCACAAACGCGCGTTCGTGCTTGACCCTCTTGCCGAAATCGCACCCAACGTTCTCCATCCCACACTAGGGAAAACCATCCAAGAACTACAAACGGACCTCCACAACCATCAAAAAGAATAACATATGCTAATCTACAACACCACTTATCATACAGATCTAGAGAATGCACGTAATTTCGTCATCTGGATCAACGAATGCTACCTGCCACAAGTTGCAGAAAATGGAATCCTAAAGAATCCACGTCTGGCAAAAATCCTAAGTCATCAAGAAGAGGACCTTTCTGAATGCTTCTCCCTACAATTCGAAGTAGCAGACACCGCCACACTCCACCTTTGGCACACCTTGCAAGGAGCCAAGCTCAACGAAGAGCTCGTGCATACGTTTAAGGACAAAGTCGTTGGTTTTCCAACCCTTATGGACGTTATTATCTAACATGAAAATGAAGAACAGTTCTACCCTTTCCCCTGCAAAAGATCCGATGGGTGCCGCCATCGCCGACTATTTTCACACCCACAACGCAGCGAAACTACGCGTCTTCTCGCCACAATTCGAGGAAGACGAAATGCCCGTAACCACCCTTTTCCGCCCTTTCGAGAAAATGCCCTCCTTAGAGCGCAAAGCGCTCGAAATGGCCGAAGGAAAGATTCTGGATGTTGGTGCAGGAAGCGGTTGCCACGCCCTTGCTTTGCAAGAGAAAGGAAAAGACGTACTCGCCATTGACATTTCGCCACAATCCGTACACGTAATGAGCAAACGAGGCGTTCGGCAGGTGCGTTGTGCCAATTTCTTCGATGAAACCATGACGGAGCAATTCGATACGCTCTTGATGCTAATGAACGGTATCGGGATGGTGGGAACGGTGGCAGAACTACCCAACTTCTTTGCGCGCTTGCAGCGGCTCTTAAAGCCCAACGGACAGCTTCTCACCGATTCTACCGACCTTCGTTACCTGTTTGAAAACGAAGATGGGAGCTTCGACATCGACCTTACGTCCAATTACTATGGCGAGCAAGAGTTTCAGATGCAATACCGCAAAATAAAGGGAGATACGTTTCCTTGGCTTTACATCGATTTCGAAACCTTATCCCTCTATGCCGCAGCCAATGGTTTCAATACAGAACTTATAGAGCAAGGAAGCCATTACGAATATTTGGCACGCATCACCGCGGTATAACGCCGCGCCGCTCTGTCTGGTTAAAAAGGTAGTTTTTCTCCTTTGAAACAACCTTTAAACGCGTGTTATTTTTGTTCGCACATACGTGAAACCCCTCTTACTCGCACAAGCCGCAAGCATGGGAACCGTAACCCCCACGACCGTGTAAACCATCCACCATAGCCCCTTGGCACTTTCTATCACAGGAAATTCTGCCAAGTGGGCTATCTCTAATCCGTAAATCGCAATAATCAAAAGGCTCACAAGCTTCATAGATAGGAAATGGAACGTGAGGATGATCATGGTCTTGTCGCCCGTATACAAAAGAGCATGCGAGAGCGTGGGACTTTTTAGCATCGCTTTGGAAATGCCAAAGACCATATAGCATCCGCAAAGGGATACTATCGCAAAGAAATAAGGGTTGACAATGGCAGAAATGCTTAAATTCAAAGTACCAAAATGACCGCAAACCACTAAAACTAGAAAAGAAAGCACCACCGCATATCGATTCACGGGAATCTTTCGAGAACCTGCATATGCACCTAACCAAAACAAGGGAAGCATAATCATTTCCCGCGTAAGATTTTGAGGTAAAACCACTTGGTTTTGATGCATAAAATAGCCGATGAAGAAGAGCAGAAGCCCCATGAAGCCCGAGAGGCGTAAAGCCTTAGATGGGGAGAACTTACTAGAAATAGAATACAGGAACAAGAACAGAATGTTGACCATAAACAGAGACGACAAGAACCAATATCCACTCACTAACCGCTCTAAACGTCCAAATTTAACGAGCTTTAAAGCTAAAAAGGTAAAGTCCGACAGCGAATATACCTTGCTTACGCCCCCATGAAATCCATATTGATCATTGTAGATGTTCAAGAAATAGAAAACGTTGTGCAGCAACAAGAAAATCAGTCCATACTTCACGTAAGGAAAGTACAATCCCTTTATCTTTCTCTTGATAAACCCCAGTTTCTCGTCTTTATACTTCGCTTTAAAGAAGTACCCCGATCCAAAATAGAAAAGGGGCATATGAAACAAATAGATAAAATTATAAAGCAGTTCGGGGCAACCACTATGCCCCACCACCATAAAGATAATCCCAATCGCTTTGAAAATAGAGAGCTGCTCGTTTCTCATTCAGAACTTTCCGTCACGATCGTTTCAGACCTTGTAAGAGCGGCTGTTTCTTCAGAAGAGGAACGTCCATTTGATGAGTCTACCGTATATTTTTGATTTAACGTTTCTGCTACAGCACGCCCCAACGCTCTACAAGAGTCAAGCACCTCTGCGGTCACACCTTGCTTATTTTCTACGGGAGCAGAAACCACCTCAAAGTCCAAATGTTCCGCCCATTTCGTCATCAATCGATCAATGGCACTAGCCCAACTAAAAGAGCCAAACGAAGCGAAAAGATGGTTCTTAACATCACGAGCAGCTACTTTATTCAACAGTGCTTCCATTTCAGGGAAGAGCTGATTGTTGTAAGTAGGGCAACCCACAATAAGTGCACGATAATGGAAAATATCGGAAAGAATATAAGAATGATGACAAGTTGCCACATTATACATCTTAATATTTTTGATGCCTTGAGCAGCCAATTCCTCCGCAATCGTTTCTGCCATAGCCTCTGTATTTCCATACATGGTACCATAAGCAAGAACCACCCCCAAGTCCGTTTCGTGAAGGCTCATCCGATTGTATTCTGCAATCACTTCGGGTATTTGTTGTTCCCACACAGGTCCGTGCGTTGAACAAATCATTTTAAGATCCAATCCTGCCAATTTATGCAACGCCTTTTGTACGGGTGCGCCATATTTACCAACAATATTAGAATAGTAACGTCGCATTTCGCTCCAATAAGGGGAAATGTCGATCTTCGTGTCTATGACCGCACCGTTCAACGCGCCAAAACAACCGAAAGCATCACCCGAAAAGAGAATACCCTCCGTTGTGTCAAAGGTCATCATCGTTTCTGGCCAATGAATCATAGGCGTGATATGAAAGGAGAGTTGATGATGCCCAAGCGAAAGTTTCGTACCATCTGTAACGATAAGTGTATTGCCTGCTTCGCCATAAAAACCCTTTAGCATTTCTATGGTTTTCTTATTCCCCACCAGCGTTACCTCAGGGTAATATTTGCGAATAAGACTGATTGCGCCAGAATGGTCGGGCTCCATATGGTTGATAATGATATAGTCTATAGGACGTGTACCCAGTATGGATTGGAGTTTCTTTATATAGGAAGGAAAGAAAGAAATTTCAACGGTATCAAGGAGTGCTACTTTCTCATCATCAATAAGATAAGAGTTATAGGTTACGCCATAAGGCAATGGCCAAAGCCCTTCAAACAACGTTTTATAACGGTCGTTTACACCTACATAATTCACTTTACCTTTTAAGATCATCGTCATTACATTTTATGTTATAAAGAAAATTCAGAACCCCGTCTTCTGGCGTTACAGCAGAAGGCTACATCTGGTCGTAAGCATGTTTTCGATAGTCGAGCGTATAGTGCAACCCCCGACTTTCTTTACGCTCAATCGCTTGACGCGTAATAAGGTAACCCACGTTGATCATATTACGAAGTTCGCAAATATCGCGGTCTGCCTTCACGCGTTTAAAGAGTTCCTCGGTTTCCTCATAGATCAGATCCAAACGAACCCAAGCGCGTTTCAGTCGAAGGTCACTACGCACAATACCTACGTAGTTGCTCATAATTTGCTCCACCTCTTTCATATCTTGTGCAATAAGAACTTTCTCTTCATTCGTCATCGTGCCCACATCGTTCCATTCTGGAATTTCTTCATTAAAAGTATAATGATCGATATTTTCGATGCTATGACGTGCTGCCGTGTTGGCATAAACCACGGCTTCAATCAGCGAATTACTTGCCAAGCGATTACCTCCGTGTAACCCCGTACAAGAACATTCGCCCACCGCATACAACCGTTGAATGCTCGAACAAGCATTCAAGTCCACCTTTATACCTCCACAAAGATAGTGGGCGCAAGGCGACACAGGAATATAGTCTTTTGTAAGGTCGATACCGAGGCTCAAGCATTTGGCATAAATATTAGGAAAATGATGCTTCGTTTGCGCGGCATCTTTATGCGTCACGTCTAAGCAAACATGGTCAAGTCCGTGTATCTTCATTTCTTTATCTATAGCCCGCGCCACAATGTCACGAGGAGCAAGCGAAAGGCGTTTATCGTATTTGTGCATAAATTCTTCGCCATTGGGCAAGCGCAATATCGCACCGTAGCCCCGCATCGCTTCCGTAATAAGGTAAGCGGGATGGCTTTCTCCTGGATGATACAGCGCAGTAGGATGAAACTGGATAAATTCCATATCTTTTACGGTTCCTTTTGCACGATAGGCCATGGCGATGCCATCACCCGTAGCAATGTCGGGATTCGTAGTAGAAGCATAAACCGAACCGCAACCACCCGTTGCAAGCAGCGTTACTTTGGATAGAAACGTTTCCACTCTCTTCGTATCAGGGTCGAGCACGTAAGCTCCAAAACATTGAATGTTGGGGGTACGACGTGTTATCTCAAAACCTAAATGATGCTGCGTGATAATCTCCACTGCAAAATGATTTTCAAAAATCTCAATATTCGGATTGTTACGCACCGTTTCGATCAGTCCGCGCTGAATTTCAAAACCCGTGTCGTCGGCATGATGTAAGATACGAAATTCCGAATGCCCTCCTTCGCGATGAAGGTCGAAAGAGCCATCGTCGGCTTTATCGAAGCGAACGCCCCATTCCACGAGCTCCTTAATACCTTGAGGAGCATTGCGCACCACTTGTTCTACGGCGGCACGGTCGCTAATGTAATCGCCCGCAATCATCGTGTCTTCGATATGCTTATCGAAGTTATCCACCGTTCTATTAGTTACGGAGGCTATTCCTCCTTGTGCTTTCGCTGTGTTTGCCTCATCGAGTGTCGTTTTACAAACGAGGGCTACACTTCCTTTGCCTGCCTTAGCCACTTGCAGAGCATAGGTCATACCAGCTACTCCTGAGCCGATAATCAGAAAATCAAATTTACGAATCATTTCTGTTTTGGTTTAACTTAGCTGCAAAGTTACAAAAAGGTTTATTCCGCATCGCTACAGAAAGGGCTTTTCTTTCTCTTTATACACGAAAATCGCTTCGAAAAGCTCTTTTTCTGAATCTATTTCTCTTTCGGAGGAATGTTTTTTCAGACAATTCAAAAAAGCCCTGTGCCGAGGAAACCCTATTGAAGGAAAATACACCGTGCTGCACACTCCTTTTCTGTCTTCTCCACAAGTTGCCGAAAGCAAAAAAGTGGGCGCAGTCGGGAAAGGCAAACAAACTTCAAATGCGTTGAGACGGAGCTCCTACAAAGGTGGTGCCTGCGGGCAACGATTCGCCCTTCATTAAAACGGAAAGAGGCTCTAGCGAAGCGCCTTTTTCCATCTTCGTATCGTATAAGACCACCGACATTCCACCCACATTACACGCTTCGCCAACCACGACATCCGACATCAAGGCAAGAAACAAAAAATGGGGACACCACTGGATTGCTTCGGGTAAAGCCCTCGCAAGGACGAGAAACAAAAAAAAGGATGAATAATCTGGCTCCCCTCTTTGCGCCATGTCTTGGGGCTCCTCACTTTTATATATTTACAACATCCTTTCACGGTTGACGAGGCGGAGTAAGGGAGGTGTACCCAAAAGTCCGCAGCAAAAAAAAACTTCCTGCCGACTTCTGAAAACGATCTGCGGGGTTGTTTCTTCGATTTTTCGACTTTTTAAGGCCAAAAAAGAGCCCTCTAGGCGTGATGTCTAGAGGGCTCTTTGCTTTTGCTCCTGCAAAGGTACATCATTTTGGAGCGAAATCCAAATTTACGTTTGCGTATTTTAATAAACAAGGCGCTCGTTTTTAACAGTTTGGTGGAGCAAAGCAGGTGCGGAGGGTGTCCACGAAGGGGATAGTCCTGGATACACTTGTAATCGCCAAAGCCGTTAGAAACGATCTGGGGGTTGGATGCATCTGTATCAGTTTGCACCTTCGGCTCGCAATGACGGAACACAAAAAAGAATCAATCCAAACGAACCGTATGAATCCGAACGAGAAGCACTCCCCCTCCCTGCCCGTCATGGCAAGCGAAGGCGAAGCAATCCAGAACACAACACCATGACACAAGTCGGAGCCGTATCCATCAAGGACGAGAAACAAGAAAAGGATGGACACACCGCTGGATTGCTTCG
>JAVVVP010000057.1:0-15665 GCA_036652575.1 Bacteroidaceae bacterium | reverse complement strand
TTGAAATCTAGCACGCTCGAATTTTGCAACGATTTCTACTTTTCAAACGCAATAAAGGCCTCGGAAAACCGAAGCCTTTATTGCGTTTATACCTTGTTCTATGATTAGAAGTTATAGAGAATTCCAAATGTCACATTCGTAGCATCTAAATTCAAACCAAAACCCTTTGATGCGCTACCTGCAAAATTATCATCCTTATCACAATAACCAATAAAACCGATGTGAGACACGAAATTAAATTTCTCAGCCAATTTAATAGAAATACCTGGTTTAACACCTATTTCCCAAGCATTACCCGATTCTTCAGCACCTTTCATTTTCGATGTCGAAAAAGTGAACCCTCCATCAAGGAATAAACTAACAGAGCCTAATTTCAGACACGTGTAACGAGCATAAGGCGCAACGATGAAAGCATTCACTTTGTTCTCTTTGATTTTTAAATAATCCCAACCAAGAGTTGTACCAATAGCCCAATCCTCGCTTAAAATGTAACCTACTTCTGGCCTAATTGAAACCGATGTTTTGTCATCGTCATCATTGTTCCAAAAACCAACTTCACCACTCACGTAAACTTGTGCACTTGCAACTAAAGTTGTTGCGAAAGCTACTAAAGATAAAAATACTTTTTTCATGTCATTATACTTTTTAGTTAAACATAAAACCTGACTATAAGTGCTCAGGTGTTGCAAATATAGAAATAAAAATGATATGAACATTAATTTGAGATGTTTTTTTCTCGTTTTCTTAAAAAAATGCGCATTTTCTTCTTTTTCTCTTGTTATTCTCTTGTTTTTTATTGAAAACAAGATGCACAGAAATAAAAAAAATGCTCATTCATAAAAATCGCCTCCAAGCCATTCCGTATAAGGCAATTCTTGTTTTAAGGGGAAATAGGAATGGAGCGTATTCTTATCCAATTCGATCACTTGATTCAATAAGAGTTGCCCATTTTTCAAATGCAATCGATTTACGGCAATTCGTCTCATTAAATAAAACGCGGTTTAGACGATGGTTTAGACTTCATCTCAAGAGGAGAACGACGTGGCGATAAAGGATGTTTCCTTTTTGCTTCCATCGTGTCTAACGTTTGCTTCCCGACCGTATCGGAAAGATGCGAAAGACTGTCAACTGGGTGCGATGTATCTACAGGGACAGACGAATTGTGCATCTTTATAAGCGAAAGGTTTGATACCATCAAAAGCTTTGTTGAGGTCCTCGAACGTTCATTTAAATAAATAAAACCCTGTATTCTCTTAATCGGTAATTTCGATGACGAGAGCTGAATACTTCGCTCACCATCATTCATAATTCGTTGCGTAGTAGAAACGACCGAATCATTCGTGTAACAAAGACTCAGCACGACAATCGCATCACGAGCTCCTTCTTTATAGACAAAGTTCGTATTAAAATTCCATCGAAACTCATCGCCTACGTGAAAGCTAGAATCCGCCTTCATCGTAAAAGAGAGTCGATTGAAAAGTTCTGTTGGGGTTAAGATATAAAAAACTTTATCGTTCCACACATTCGCGGTATCACCCGTTGACGACATCGACGCATAATGAGACCGTGCACTCATCGAACCGCCCAATGCTTTAGAAGAGGCTTCGTACCGCTTGTTGATTCTTGTATAGACGTTATACAACTTCTCCGTGTTACGCGTATACCATACCATAGACGAATCAAATTGTGCAGAAGTGATGCCATACTTTTGAAAAACAGCTGCGATATAGATCTGTTGTTTAAAACTCGCACTATCACCCGCTTGTAACGCCAAAGCTTGGGCTAAATGGTAATCATAGAGTACGTTCTCCATTTTACTTTCACTCAACACGGTGGTCGGCATTTTCTTTTTACAAGAAACACAAACCATCGTTATCAAGAGTACGAACAAGAAAGGGAGATTACGCATATTGATTCATTGTAAAACGTTACGCTTTAGGCTCTACTACGGCTGTTTTTTGAGGAGGAAATTTATCTTTTTGCTCCTCAGAAGAAGACGTATTGAGAACTTCATCTTCTTTGTTATTTATCCCCAAATACTTATGATAAAAGAGTAATAAAGCCACTCCTCCACAACTAATGGCAGCATCAGCTAAATTGAAGATAGGACTAAAAAAAACAAAGTGGTCCCCTCCTAGCCATGAAGGCAAATAAGTATCAATAATAGGGAAATAGAACATATCCACTACGTGTCCTTGCAAAAAACCAGCATAACCATAGCCAAAAGGTACAAAATGAGCAACGCTCCCCATGGTACTATCTTCAAAGATAAGTCCATAAAAAACATTATCAAAAATATTACCCGCGGCGCCAGAAAGAATCAGTGATAAGCAAACCACAAGTCCGACCGATACATTTCGCTTAATGCTCCGAACGAGATAATAAATAAGAAAAGCTACCGCAACCAGACGGAAGGACGCAAGAAAGAACGTACCTACAAAGTCCCAACCAAATGCCATTCCCTTATTTTCGGTAAAATAGATTTGGAACCAATCAAAAATGTGTATGCTCTCCCCTCGATACATCGTTGTTTTGACGATTACTTTAATTAGTTGGTCGCAAAACAGCACACCAACAACGATGCAAAGGGATAAGAGTCCCTTTGCACGTACATTGTTTAGTTTACTCATGTTCAATCTTTACGGTCTTTCATTTGTTTTGCCTCAATACTTAATGTGGCATGAGGTACCGCACGTAGGCGCTCTTTGGGTATAAGTTTACCCGTAACGCGACAAATTCCATAGGTCTTATTTTCAATGCGAACCAAAGCCGCCTGAAGCCCTTGAATGAATTTTTGCTGGCGCGCCGCTAACTGTGTTAAGTCCTCTTTTGTTTGCGAAGAAGAACCTTCTTCTAGTATTTTGTATGTAGGCGACGTGTCATCTACGTCATTACCAGACTGATTTTTAAGAATCGCTAATATTTCATCGTACTCTCGCTTTGCAAGTTCGAGTTTATCATTGATTAGCTCCTTGAATTCCTGCAAATCTGCATCATTATAATGATTTACCTCTGCCATTTTGTTTATGTATTAAATTATTATACTTTATCTATCGTCACATTCAACTTAAAATCCTCAAATTCAAAAGTATCACCACCTTCTCGGTTCGCCCAGATTATGTTATTACAAAGCACCTGTGTACATAGATAATCTTTATATTGCTCTACAGCCACTTTCACTTCTTCACGAGGTTCAAGAGTTAGCGTAATACGATCGGTGATTTCTAGCCCACTCTCTTTGCGATAAGTTTGTACGCGTTTCACAATTTCACGCGCCATTCCTTCCCGCTTCAAATCCTCTGTTATTTCAAGATCTAAGGCAACGGTAAGATTTCCTTCGTTTGTAACGGTCCATCCTGGTATATCCTCACTTACAATCTCTACATCCGAACGTTCAATCTGAACGCTTTGCCCTTCTACGGTAAGCGTTAGTAGTTCTTTCTTTTCTAGTTCTGTGATTTGTTCTTGACAAATGGTATCCACCGCAGCGGCAACCGCCTTCATTTGTTTACCAAACTTCTTACCCATCACACGGAAATTACACTTCACTTTTTTCACGAGCATATCTCCCTCCACAAAAAGAAGTTCCTTTACATTCACCTCATCCAATATCAGCTTTTTCACTGCCTCGATACTTTCGCGTTGAGCCTTATCGGTTATTGGAATAGAAATGCACTGCAAGGGTTGACGAACAATAACGTGCTCTTTTTTACGAAGTGACAGCACCATGGATGTCACCTTCTGTGCCATTTCCATACGATACTCTAATTCTTTGTCTATCACAGTTTCGTTCGCATCTGGAAACTTTTCCAAGTGAATGCTCTCTGCCGTAGCTTTTCCTGTTACAGACGTTAAATCCTTGTAAAGACGATCTGCATAGAACGGAGCAATAGGAGCCATCAAGAAAGATATCTTTTCGAGGCAAGTATAAAGTGTTTGGTAAGCGCTCAACTTGTCTGTGCTCATCTTACTACCCCAGAAACGTTTGCGACTAAGGCGAACAAACCAATTCGATACATTGTCGATAACAAAGTTTTCAATCAATCGTCCCGCCTTAGTAGGTTCGTAATCATCGTAACAAGTACCTACATTCTTGATCAAGGTATTCAGTTCTGAAAGGATCCATCGGTCTATTTCTGGACGCTCAGCGAGCGCTACATCTGGTTCACTATAATCAAAGCCATCTACATTCGCATACATAGCAAGGAAGGAATAGGTCTGATAAAGTTTTCCAAAGAAAGCACGCGCCACGTCTTGTACTCCTTGTTCATCAAACTTGAGGTTGTCCCAAGGTGAAGAATTGGTAAGCATATACCAACGTAACGGGTCTGAGCCATATTTATCGATCGCCCCAAAAGGTTCTACCGCATTTCCCAATCGCTTACTCATTTTGTTACCGTTCTTATCCAGCACTAAGCCATTGCTAATAACGGCTTTGAACGCAACGCTATCAAACACCATGGTAGCAATGGCATGAAGGGTAAAGAACCAACCACGAGTTTGATCTACACCTTCTGCTATAAAATTAGCAGGATAGACTTCGCGATTATCCAATAATTCTTTATTTTCAAAAGGATAATGTATTTGTGCATAAGGCATCGCACCCGAATCAAACCAAACATCTATAAGGTCTGTTTCTCGTTTCATCGGTTTGCCTGTAGCGGATACAAGAACGATATCATCAACATACGGACGGTGTAGGTCTATTTTATGATAATTGGCATCTGAGTAATCATCGCAAACAAAACCGTTTTCTTTTAATGGATTTTGCTTCATCACACCAGCAGCCACACTCTTTTCAATCTCATCGTAGAGTTCTTTTACGCTCCCCACACAAATTTCTTCGCCATCTTCATTTCGCCAGATAGGCAATGGAGTTCCCCAATAACGACTTCGACTCAAGTTCCAATCATTCAAGTTTTCAAGCCATTTCCCAAAACGTCCAGTACCTGTACTTTCAGGTTTCCATTGAATGTTTTTATTGAGTTCCATCATACGTTGCTTGCAAGCCGAACTCTTAATAAACCAACTGTCAAGTGGATAGTAGAGTACGGGTTTATCCGTGCGCCAACAGTGAGGATAGTTGTGGATGTGTTTCTCTATGCGAAAGGCTTGATTATTCTGCTTCATATCCATACAAATCGCGATGTCAAGACTTTCGTCTTTATCGGTCAGTGTAGGATCGTAAGCATTCTTCACAAAACGCCCTGCATAAACACTATATTTTTCTACATCAACTTGTGTCTTAACAAATTGCTCATCTAGTTCTTCTATTTGATAGAAACGTCCTTGAAGGTCTACCATTGGACGTAAATCACCTTTTTTGTTTATCAATTGCAAAGGAGGTACGCCTGCAGCTTTGGCAACAAAAGCATCATCCGCACCAAACGTTGGAGCAATATGAACAATACCCGTACCGTCTTCAGTGGATACATAATCACCCGCTATGACACGGAAAGCTCCTTCACCTGGATTCACATAAGCAAGTAATTGTTCATAGTGCATACCGACAAGTTCTTTGCCTTTATACGAACCAATAACACGATAAGGAACCACTTTGTCACCTGACTTGTAATCCTCTAACGACGCATTTTCACCAGCAGGATTGAAATACGAAGCAATTCTCTCCTTCGCCATCACAACCGTTATCGGTTGAGCGGTGTAGATATTATAAGATTGTACGCAAACATAATCAATTTTGGGGCCAACGCAAAGCGCTGTGTTTGAAGGTAACGTCCAAGGCGTAGTCGTCCAAGCTATAAAATAAGCGGTTCCCCACGCTGCCATTTCAGCAGTAGGATCCACAATCTTAAATTGAGCTGTAACGGTTGTATCCTTCACGTCACGATAGCAGCCAGGTTGATTGAGTTCGTGCGAACTTAGGCCTGTGCCTGCGGCTGGAGAATAAGGTTGTATCGTATAACCCTTATAGAGCAGTCCTTTTTGATATAATTGTTTGAGTAACCACCAAAGAGTTTCGATGTAGGAGTTTTCGTACGTGATGTAAGGATGCTCCATATCGACCCAATAGCCCATCTTATGGCTCAGGTCTGTCCATTCCTGGGTAAACATCATTACATTGCTACGACACTTCTTATTATAATCTT
Organism: Bacteroidaceae bacterium; assembly: GCA_036652575.1. Taxonomy (GTDB): domain Bacteria; phylum Bacteroidota; class Bacteroidia; order Bacteroidales; family Bacteroidaceae; genus Alloprevotella. The sequence goes on along the minus strand of JAVVVP010000057.1, from coordinate 9,558 downwards.
CTATGGAGATGGTTTTTCCTATGTTTTCTTTGGTAATGCCGAGTTCTTTTTCTACACCAAGTTCTACGGGAAGTCCGTGGGTATCCCAACCCGCTTTGCGCTTTACTTGAAAGCCGCGCATCGTTTTATAACGACAGAATACATCTTTGATTGCACGTGCCATTACGTGATGGATGCCTGGATGTCCGTTCGCTGAAGGTGGACCTTCAAAGAATACGAACGAAGGACAACCTTCACGTTCCGTCATACTTTTATGAAATAAATCCGCTGCGTCCCATTCAGCTAGCACCTCTTTATTAATGTTTGCGAGGCTCATACTTGAATGCTCGGTAAATTTCTTTGCCATATTTAAATTTGTTTTCTTTGCTTACTAAAAAGTTGGGTACAAAATTAGTAAAAATGAAGCACAAAAGAGCGTTTTTGAGAAAAAACTTATGTTATTTGAGCTAGGAAGAGAGAAGCGTCTGATAAGTAAGGGGTTTCACCTTTATTTTAGCGATATTGAAGTGATTTTATGCTACCTAGAAAGAGCAATTTTCGCTGAGTTCTATTTCTCAAAAGACTCTCAGCACAACTCTTTTCACTCAAAAAGTCACCTTACAGACCTCCTGAGAAGAGGCATAAAGACGAAAAAGAGAAACGATATAGTTCGCGCATGCTAAGACTTTTTCAGACTTTCCATCATAGCCATTTATAATGACGAGAATCCGCTCTGTTTGCAGTGTTATTTTAGTACGTTCATTGTCACTCGTGGGAGTGCCGACCCCTCCAATCGCATCCCGATAAACGGGCATAAACTCGATGTTCAGATGACCACGTCCGATTCCTTCATAAGGTTCACCTGCACGCCCCACTCCCAACGTAAGAGAGTTGCCGACAAGCTTGTCGGCATCAAAGCCACCGATGCTATAACCATACGTCATAGATGCTAAATTAATTAAATCGACTACTGTATCTACAGGGTATAAATCCTTCCCTTGCAAGACTCTACGCATCAATGCTTCACCCGATGGCCGATAGCGTGTAGGGTCTTTCCCTAAAGCTTTATAAAGGGCGCGAGTTGCCCTTATTGCCGTTTGTTCTTTTATTGTTTCTATGGAAAACGTAGAACGTATCTCAGCTGTTTTCTTGCTTATGTCCATCCATAGATTGGCTGAAGATGACGTATTCTTTACCACAGCACTTATGGCCATTCCGCAAAAGAATGGACAAACTTTTTTTATGTCTGCTGAAACGTTTAATTGTAACTCCATTCTATTTCATCTATTTATTACAGAATACTTTATAAGGACAATTGTTGCAATGACTCTCGAACGGTGTTGCTTCAAATGGTTTTTCACTATCAAATATTTCCTCTAGTAAAGTGATTAAGGTCTCCTTAAACTCTTTTTCTAAGAGTTGAAAATTCAGCACTTTTTCTTTTCCGTGCACCTCCCCCTTACCACCAAAATCAAGATATGGATTGTAATCCTCGCCTGCCGACTTATGAACAAAAAAGAGTGCTGGGGCTATGGGATGCTTTGTTTTTCCACATAAAGTAAACGAATACAGAAAGGCTTGAAATAGATAGTGTGGGTGTTTCTCATCGGGCGTAATGAGCTGTTCCATATTGCGAGCACTTTCTGGTTCGCCTCCTGTTTTATAGTCTACCACTCGCAATGTAGTCAGCATTTGTCCATCACGCTGAAGTAGGTTTACTTTGTCTACACGATCGATTACGCCGCCAACTCGTACCTCTTCATTGCCCGCATTTTTTACGATTATAGGTACATAGTGTTTCTCTTCCATCTCGTCGATTTCAAACGGAGCAAGTCGTTTATCGTTGGCTATAAGTTGTACTAAATACATCCGCACCACTTCTTCTATCACGCGCTGCAAAGGCAGTTTGTTGGTCTCAAATGCCTGACGGATAAAGGGCGTGAGCAAAGCACCCTTATTTTTGCCTAGTTCATCAAGCTGCGAAACAACAATAAGCTTGTTCTTTTCCGTAAGCTTCTTGTACATCAGTTCTGCCGCTGAGTGAAAAAGCGTGCCAAATACATTCGCTTCCATCACATGAAGTGGTGCATCGGGCTCTCGAATACCTGCAACCTTATTAAAATAGAACTGTAAGGGACAACGCAAATAAGTATTGAGGGCGGAAGGAGAAAGACTTTTGCAGCGAGAATACAAATCCTTTGGCTTAGGTATAATTGGGGTTGTGGATGTGGGTATCACGAGAGAACTTTGCAACGTCATCATTTCAATTGGCAAGGTTGTTTCGACCAACAATTGACTCAAAAAACGAGACATCTCGCCTCTCACTAAGCCCTCTGTTGAACTATTATACATCATCGTTACATAACGAGCTCTCTGTATCAAACGATAGAAATAATAAGCATAAACAGAGGTCTTCAATTCTGGAGTTGTAAGTCCATAACTTTTGCGCATGGTGTAAGGAATAAAAGACGACGAAGAGGAGGATTTTGGCAACTGTCCTTCATTTACAGAAAGCATTAGTACGTGCTCAAAATCTAAACCACGCGTTTCGAGTACACCCATCACTTGCAAACCTTCGGCTGGCTCTCCATGAAAAGGGATGGAGGTGGTGCGTAACACTTGACGTATCAATCGATGAAGCGTAAGAAGACCAACAGAGAGGATTTCTTGTTCTATCAAGATAGAAAAACGGGACAGAAGTGTATATGCGCGAAAGTAAGACTCTGCATAAAGTTGTGCCAACAAACGTTCATCGATTGTAGAACTTGAAGAGACCTCACTTATGGCTTGAGCCTTCTCTTTTATTGCGAAAGCGATGTCATCCAATAACTTCAATTGGACCTCCTTTAAAGGTTGAGTCTCGGTCGATGCCCTTGTCCCCATTTGTGGCCACATACTTTCAACCAACGTATAAGCAGGCGTATGAGTAAGCGGAAAACCATTCGTCACATTTATCTTTTCCACCGCTTCAGGCAATGCATGCAACACGGGTTGTAGTAAGGTTTCATTGCAAAGGACTACAGCTGTTTGACGTTCGGGATGTGTGAGATGAATCTCCAACCACGGCGCAACGTAACGAGCTTGTGCATTCTCGGTCGTCGCCGATATAAAGTTGATCGTCAAATTGCCTTTGCTCATATTATCGAAATGCGTTTCATCGAGAGCACAAGGGAAATTCAAAAGGTTACGACGAATAAACGTGCCTGCCTCGCAAGCTGGATTTTTATGCGTATAGTAAATATCATAATCCCAATAAAACAGCGCCTTGCCTTGCTTTTTTAGCCATTGAAACAAACGTTCTTCCACACGGTCGAGCACATTAAAACCCACAAACACATACTGATCAAATTGATTGATTTTATCAACTTTTCCCGTCTCCACCTTTTGTATAACCTCTCTATAAAGGGCTCCTTCGTACGCCAATTTCCGTTCGCGCAATCGGGTATTCAATTGTTCATAAAGAGGCAGCATAACTTCCCAAAGAGCTAAGAATTTTTCTTTTAATTCACTGTTCTTTTGAAGCGAAAAACCACTAAAGAACTCCGCGAGCACCTTCTCTTGTTCTTCCGTAACAAAGCCCTCCATTTCTATGTTCTTTATATCTCGTATGTTTCGATATAATCGGGGTGCATCTACCAAATTTTTGTCTACGTCGTCAAAATCCGCAAGCAAAATCTCTCCCCAACCATAAAATGCATCCATCGTTTCAGCTTCTGGCAAAAGCGTTACATAGATTTTATAGAGCTCACAAACCGCCTCTATCGTATCAACCACTTCGAGTTCTGAAAGTGAATGAAACAAACTACTAATCGTTAAATAAGTAGGAGACCAAAGAGGCTTCGTTGTGAGGCTTGCTAGATAATCATTAAAAAATAAGTTTGCACGCTTATTGGGAAAGACGACAACGATGCGACTTAAGTCACATCCATATCGTGCGATAAGGTCTTGGGCTACTTCTTTGAGAAAAGGTGTCATATTTTTGGGGGAATGGAGATTATAAAAATAGTAAAGTTACAAAACAGCATCTACCTCTCCGCTATACACATACCACAGGTAACCTCGAACAGAGGTGTAACCCATCGCACGAAGCAGCGTTAAATAGTCCACTATTTGTAATCGATATTCTGGTTTTGATTTACCAAATTTAAAGTCAACGACAACCACTTCGTTTTCGTATTCTATCACGCGATCGGGACGGCGATTGATCAGCTTTCCATCAGGTGTATGCGACAAGATGGCACACTCTCGGAACAATCGTCCACTGCCATCAAACCAATGTGCCACCGTTGTATCCATAAGACGTTGGCGAATAAGTTTACGTAACTTATCGGTTTTAATACGACCGCCTATTAAACCTTGCTGCTCGAACTGTTTAAGAACACTTTCTAAATCGGACGAGGTTTCAATATACGAAAAAACGCGATGGAGCAAGGTGCCTTGATGTATATAATCCGTGGTATTAGGTTCGTCGGAGTCTGGGGATACAAAGTCTAAAGAACTATTACTTTGACGAAACTCTACGCGGCTTTCAAAGCTACAGAACTTCACTTCTTGTGGCTCATAGCAAAGCTCTAATCGATTTTCTGAAACTTGTTGCTCTTTCTGTTTTGCTTCCACACAGCGATTTCCTATTTCGTATTGATAAGGACAATCTGGATTTAGATGGACCAAGACAGAGTTGATAAGGTCGCCTACCGACATACCACTTCCCGTAAACACAGGTTTCCCCATGCCCCACACCATCAAGTTTTGCTCTGCTCGAGTAAAGGCGACATAAAGCAGATTTAAATTTTCAATGCGCCGTTGCAAATGTTCTTGAGCATAATCGGTAGCATATATAGATCTTTCAGCTCTTGCTGTGGTAGAGATAGGCACAAGTGGTAACAAATCGTAAGGTTCCTTGTTTGGACTACACCATAGTAAGTCGTCTAAACGATCGCGCTCTATCTTCCAATGACAATAAGGCAAAAGTACAGTATGAAATTGCAACCCTTTCGATTTATGTATTGTCATCATACGTAGTCCTTCGCTTTTTGCCGAAGGTATCGACTTCTCCGAGAGTTTCATCTCCCAATATTCTAAGAATTTAAGTATATCACTTGGGTTATCGTCAAGATATCGCTGCGTTTCATCCAGAAAAGACAGTATATAGGCATCTTGTCCCTCTAAGGTGGTGAGCGATAGAATGCGTATCAATTTCTCTACCAAGAAATAGAGCGGTAAAGAAGCAAATCGCTGCGGGTCTGTGGATAGTTCGGGAGGCAACAAGGTTGTATTTTTATCGTTTTCCCTTCCGAGTTCATTCCAATTGAACGTGTCGCCTACCACATCGGATTGATAGCGTAACGAAAGATAAGCACGAGCAATATCATCAGAAGGGTTGACTATATAACGCAAAGCATGAATAATCATTTGTACTGCAGAAGATGAACCTAAACAAAAAGCTTCATCGCTCACAAGAGGAATCATGGGATAATACGTACTAAAATAGTCTGCAATTGGTGTTATATCCTTCCCTTTGCGCAGTAATATCACCATTTTATGATAAGGCAAACCCTTTTCATGAAGCGAAAAGACGTTTTGTGCAAGTTCTTCGAGCATCTCTGTTTCCCATTCTGGCGTTCTCGTCTTATCGTAAATGCGCAGACTCACATAGCCCTTATTGAGCTCATACTTTTTCGGTGGCATTTGCTGCGCCACATCAGCATAAAGATTCGTTATGGTGCGCGATGCCAATGGCGAAGAGATATCATCGGACAAGCTATCGAGCAAACCTGCGGCAGAAGCAAAAAACGCATTGTTAAAATCAATCACAACACGCTCACTACGATAATTCGTGTCGAGCGAGCGATGGTTTATAGAAAGGGAAGGGAATTCATCCTTTATTCCAGCTAAAATACCCCAGTCTCCATTACGCCATCGGTAAATGCTTTGCTTCACATCTCCCACAAGTAAGCATTGATGCCCAGAAGCAAGGCTCTCTAACAACAGATTCTTAAAATTCTTCCACTGAAGAACACTCGTATCTTGAAACTCATCAATCAGAATGTGGCGAAGTTGAAGTCCAACTTTCTCAAAGACAAAAGAGGTGTCGTCACCATTCACCATACGACTCAAAAGAATAGGCGTTTTAGCAAGCATAAAACGGTTAGCTTCTTCGTTTAACTCTTTTATTTTACGACTTATCACGTCAAGCAGACGCAGCGGATTAAGATGCTGAAGGGTTAGCAGACAACTATTGTACACCAATTCTTGACTAGAACGCAATTGTTCGGTAGCAAGCAAAGCGGGTTGTAAATAAGAGGTAATGGCAGAGAGAATTTCGGGATACTTTTTTACATCGGCTTTGCGAAGCCAATTTTCAGGATTTTCCATATAACCAAGCACCGTAAGAGCGGGAGGAGTGAAATCACCTTTCCTCAACTTCGTTAGGTAAGTTTGCAACGCACTACCTCTACTAAAAGAACTATAAGTCAAATCGTGTTCTTGCATTTGGTGCTCCACCTCTTCAGCTGCACTTTTGATAACATCTAAAGCTTGCTCTGTTTTATCCCGAAGAGTTTGACGAAACACATTCACGGCAGTATCATCAGATAAACTCTCGCGCATCTTGTCCTCGTTTACTACATATTTTTCAATAAATAGATTTCGAGCAAACGATTTCACTTCTTTACTGATGTTCCACCGACGATTGTCATCAATACGCTCTTTGATATAAGCCAATATCCAAGCAAGCACACGAGGATTATATTCTACTTCGTCCATCAATTGATCTACCGCAGCTTCCGTCACCTCACTATCGTTTATGTCTACCGAAAAATTAGCCGTCAAACTAAGTTCATGAGCTAAGTTCTGTAACAACGATTGAAAAAAGGAATCAATGGTTTCCACGCGAAAGCGATCATAGTTGTGAAGTATTTGGCAAAGAGTAGCTAAAGAACGTTGTTTGATCTCTGCATCACAAAGTCCCGTACGCTCTTTTATTTGCACTAAATAATCTTGACTTTCCACAAGCCCGTAACCTAACGCATAAAGCGTTTGCAATATACGTTCTTTCATTTCAGCCGTAGCCTTATTGGTAAAGGTAACCGCCAAAATATAGCGGAATCCATCCGCTGCAGCTCCTTTCAAGAGGAGCGATATATATTCTACAGTAAGTGTAAATGTTTTGCCTGAACCTGCGGAGGCTTTGTATACAGTAAGCGGTGAATTCATTGATTTACTTATTTCGACTATCGAACGACTCTGCGCAATAGATGGGCAAAGATATAAATTATTTCATTAAGAAAGACGCTTCTCTTCCGTTCACTTCTTTTTTCTTGCCATCGAGGGATAGATTCCAAATAGATTGAGAACCGAAAACACGATAAAAACAAAGTGCATCGCTTGCATAAACTCATTGGATACAGCACCTGTCACTCGTTTATCACCCAAGAACAACGCCAATATCATCGTGGCAACACCCATACTAAAAGCTTGTCCTGTTAGACGCATGGTACCCGTTGTGGCTGAGGCCATCGAATAGTCTCGCTTGTCCACAGAACTCATTATCGCATTTGTATTGGGGGAAGAAAAAGCCGCAAAACCAACACCAAACAATGCTAAAACACTAATAACAAAAAAGATTGAACTTTCAGGAGTTAAAAACAGTCCGATACTTAAAAGACTGATGGAGAGTAGAGCCATACCAATGGAGGCGAGCCAATGCGAAGATATTTTATCCGATAAACTACCCGCTACGGGTGATAATACTGCCTGCGTCAAGGGTTGAACCATCATCAACAAACCTGCATATTGCACATCAAGACCTTTTACTTGTTGCAAATAAAGACTCATAAAAAATCCTATGGGAAAGGTGGTGGCATAATTGATCAACGCAGCCACAGACGACAACGTAAAATTACGATTCGTAAAAAACAAGTTGACATTCAGCACGGGTTGCACTACCTGCCTTTCAAGTTTTACAAATGCAACAAACAACAGTGACCCTACAAAAATTAATAAAAACCCCAGCCAAGACGGAAGGATCGTAAAACCATAAATCAACAGCAATAAAGCCATGCTAAACATCGCGGTACCTTTCCAATCAAAATGCTCTCCACGAGCCTCTATCCACTCCTGCTTTATCACAGCGCCACAACCTATGGCAGCAAGGAGCGACACGATGGACGTTAGCACAAAAATACTTTTCCATCCCCACTCTGTCATCAGCCAACCACCAAGCGAAGGACCTAAGGCGAGCGAAACATAGACCACCGCTACATTTATCCCCATTGCTTTCCCCCGCTCTTTCGGCTCAAAGACAGCAGTGAGTATCGCCATACCCGTACTAAAAGTCATCGCGGAGCCGATACCCTGAAAAACGCGGCACACCATCATATAAGTACTTCCATAAGGAAACGCACAAGCGAAAGAGGATAGAGCTATGACCCACAAGCCTACTCGAAACACTTTTTTTCGTCCTAATATATCCGCCAATCGTCCAAACGGAACTTGAAACAATGCGGCAGCTAGCAAAAAAGAAGTCAACATCCAACTCTGCCCAATACTATTCATATCATAATCAATAGCAATCTGCGGCAAGGCTAAGTTTATGGACGCTCCCATAAAAGGAACCAAACCTGCGGCAAGACACGTAAGCGTTAGCACAGAACGTTTATAAGAAGCTGTATAGAGTTCTACCATTTAATAAAAAGTTTTTCTGCTGAAATAGGAATACAAAAGTAACACATTCCCATCAAACAGCAAATAAGCATCAAAGAAAAGACTCGTTTCAACAACTTAAATCGAAGAATGTTATCCGATGTTTGGAGACAAGAAACAGACCATAAACTGTGTAAAAAGGAATACTCTCAAATTATAGAAGGAGGTGCTTAACTGTTCTTATTTTCGAATTATACGAATTCTGGGGTTCTTCATGCTTGTTTATTTTGTTGACTACACGCTATTCTATGTACGAGGTTTATCTTCTACATCTACTTTAAAGCCCAAAAAGGAATGCGAATAAAATGGATATTAAATTCTAGTTTCGAGCATTGGAATACTTTTACAATATCAGAAATCAAGATATTCCTCACACATAGAACAGGCTTCGAGAAACCAGGAATTAGTTTTGTCTCTAGCTCTTTCTCTTTAAACAATTGTTTGATAAACAAAGCAGATTCCATAAAGGCCATAAAAGAAAGATTTTGTTGATCGTCTGAAAAAAGAACTATATTTTCAGACTCATTTCTTTCTATTTCTAAGATATTCTTCAAAAATTCTTTCTCCATAAAATATAATTAGTAAATTCAGACTTTGGGTCTCACGTTATAAGATGGAATAAAACGGAGCGACCAGCCCTTCTTTTCGCCACAATTTCCAAAAATAGGATTGAGCAAGAAGCCTTAGGTAAATGTATCATCACACCGAACCTCTCCACCGAAGTTTAGTGTTACACTTAAGTCATAGAGAGCATTACTTTCCAAGACAGTTTTTTGTATTGTAGCCCTCAAAAATGCGATAGGACATGTCGCGAGCAATCGGATTCCTTCTTTATTCATTTATTACAATCTCTATGTAGTTACTTTGTAAGTAACA
>JAVVVP010000056.1:0-16060 GCA_036652575.1 Bacteroidaceae bacterium | reverse complement strand
CCCGTCATTGCGAGCGAAGGAGACGCAATACAAGGGTACAATTCCTTTCTGCATTTAGTCTTTCCACGGTTCCATCAATGAGTATTTGTCTTTAGTCTTGATAGTACACACGCTTCACACGATTGCTCACAGACGTAAGAATTTCGTAGGGTATGGTTTGCAAGAGGTCACTCAGAATGGTTACGGGTAATTCATTGCCAAAGATAATAACGGTATCCCCCTCTTTACAAGGAATATCTGTGACATCGATCATACATACGTCCATGCAAATATTTCCCACGTAATAAGCTTTTTGTCCATTTACGAGACAATAGGCATTTCCATTTCCCAAATGGCGATTCAGACCATCGGCGTAACCTATCGGTAGAGCCGCAATAATGCTATCACGCGTAAGGAGACCTTTCCGACTATACCCTACGGTATCTTCTTTCACCACGTTACGAAGTTGGAGGATAGTGGTTTTGAGCGTTGTTGTCGTATGTATCATCGTGTTGTTACGAGGATTGATGCCATAGAGTCCTAGTCCCAGCCGCACCATATCCAGATGACGTTGAGGAAAATGTTCTATCCCTGCACTATTACAAATATGACGTAGTATTTTATGCCGAAAGGACGCTTGAAGTTCTAAACTCGCTTTATCGAACACCGCAAATTGTTTTGCCGAAAAACGATCGAAATCATCCGAATCGCTACCTACGAAATGGGAAAACACTGAACGGGGTATGACGGCTGTTTGATGCTTTAAACGGTCTACAAGTGCGGGCATATCGGTATCGGGATTAAAGCCGAGACGGTGCATACCGGTATCGAGTTTTATGTGTACTGGATAATGGGTGATACCTTCTTTTTCCGCTGCTTTAATAAGGGCTTCGAGCAAATGAAAATTATAGACCTCTGGCTCTAATTCATAATCGAACATCTCCTTAAAAGCGGTCATCTCGGGGTTCATAATGATGATATTACTCGTGATACCCGCTTTGCGAAGATCAGCTCCTTCGTCGGCGACGGCGACGGCTAAATAGTCCACTTGATGATCCTGCAAGGTTTTGGCGATTTCGATAGACCCCGCACCATAGCCCGAGGCCTTGACCATACAAACCATCTTCGTGGTAGCTTGCATAAAACTACGATAATAATTAAGATTGTCGACAATCGCGCCGAGATTGACTTCGAGGATGGTTTCGTGAACTTTGAGTTCCAGTATTTCGGACAGACGATCGAAATGAAAGAGGCGTGAACCTTTTAGGAGTATTTCTTCATTACGAAGCAAGGGAAGTAGCTCACTCTGCATCAGGTCCTCCGTGTTATGAAAGAAATACTTTTCCATCGTAAAGAGATCCGCCATTGCAGAGAGGTCTGGACCGACCCCAATTATTTTATCTATGCCACGACTGTTCACAAGTTGTGCCACTTTTGTATAAAGCTGCTCACGGTTCATTCCACTTTGAAAAATATCGCTAAGGATCAGCGTATGGCTACGCTCTTTATGATCCGCCCGACGATTCATAAAGTCGAGAGCGATATCGAGAGAATTTACATCGGAATTATAACTATCGTTGATGAGTGTGCAGTTGCGACAACCCTCTTTCACTTCCAGACGCATTGCCACTGGCTCAAGACCCGCCATTCGCTTTGCGATTTCTTTTTGAGGAATATGTAAAAACAAACATACCGCTAAGCAATGAATGGCATTTTCGATAGAAGCCTCATCTATAAAGGGAATGGTCGCTTCACCGTCATAACCCAAGTATTGATAAGAAATAATGGACTGTCCGTTATCGCTCTTTACAGACTTGATAAACATAGGTTTATCCATATTCTTCAGAGACCACGCAATTTGGTTTTCGGGAAACATAGATTGCTGTACGCATTCGGTGATGATGGGGTCATCACCATTATAGATTAGTACATTGCAATCTTTAAATAAAGACAGTTTTTCTAGGCACTTTTCTTGGAGGGTCGTAAAGTTTTCTTGATGAGCCGTTCCGATATTGGTCAGAATGCCAATGGTAGGCTGAATGATGGCGCGCAAGGCCTGCATTTCATCGGGCTGAGAGATTCCCGCTTCAAAAATGGCTAACTCGGTTTGTTCATTCAGAAGCCACACCGAGAGAGGTACTCCCACTTGCGAATTATAGCTGCGGGGGGAACGTGTAACGATTTTCGAGGGCGAGAGTAATTGATACAGCCATTCTTTTACAATGGTTTTTCCGTTACTACCCGTTACGCCAATCACGGGGACATTGTACTCCTCCCGATGGCGCTCCGAAAGACGTTGCAACGCTTTGAGCGTGTTGACCACCCACAAGAAATTGGCCTCTGGATACCGTTCGTTCCAATCGGCGGGAACTTCGTTGACCACAAAATTGCGGACACCACGCCTATATAAGTCAGGAATGTACTTATGTCCATTATTACGTTGTGTGTGAATGGCAAAGAATAAAGTAGCTTCGGGAAAAGCTAAAGAACGGCTATCGGTAAGTAGCCAATCTATATCGGCATCGTTTTGACCATAACGATGCGCTCCGATGAGGGAGGTTATTTTGTCTAATGTATAGGACATAGCTATTGTAATTCTATTTTATGTTTTAATTCTTCTAACTCGTTTTGTACTGCTAAGTTCGGATATTTTTCTCTAAGAGCGTCTATCTTTAACATTATTTTAACCAGAAAAGCGCGATATGTAACAGATTTTGGACAAAAAGGTTCATGGGCGATTGCTTTCTGAATGGTTTCCCATTCGTGTAGAAATTCTTTGGTGGTAGCATCAAAATAGCATTCGGAGAAACGCTCCCAAATATAATCAATGGCTTGTTGTGAAGGATGAAGCATATCCTCCGCATAGAAACGATAATCGCGCAACTCATCGTTCACAATTTCGTAAGCTGGAAAATAGGAACACGCGAAGGAAGGGTTCGTACACAACGCGTTGACCGCCAACAACAGGGTGGCCTTGCTCAATTGATTTCCATGAGCTCCAAACTTAGCATATCGGTAAGGACTTATGGTAAAGATGATTCTTAACGTTGGGTTTTCAGCTCGTATTTTACGGAGCACCCCCTCGAACGATTCTACAATCAATGAAACAGAGGTTTCTTCTTCCACGAACCACGAAGAGGGCTGTTTATGGCAGTTGGTGACCGTGATATTTTCTTGTTTCAAAATGTATCGATGGTTGGTACCCAACGTGATAAAAAGAACGTCTAGGTGCTTCAACCGTTCGGCAGTGTGCGCTATTTGCTCCTCTATCTGCTTACGAAATAGCGTTTTATCGCACGCGCCAAAAAGTGTAGAATGTATCCAACTGCGCCAAACACCATGCGCCTCAAAAAGATAGTGTTCGGGCAGTTCTTCGTTCAAATAAGCCTTTCGATAGAGCACCTCCAGCACAGAAACAATGCTGATCGGATTATAAATGACACCAAAAGGATTTACATCATTGTCAAATTTAAATTGTTGCATCCGTTTCCCTATATTGTTTGCAAAACAAGAACCGAGAAACAGAATCTTGTCGGACACCTTAATTTGCGCTTCTTTTGAGGGCAGTTCTACGCTTGTTCGGAAATTCATAGGCTAAAATCTGTTTTTTCATTGCAAAATTAGGGAAAACCAATGATTAAATGCTACTTTTGCATCACTATCTGTTTATATGAAAGAGAATAATAAAACAAAATATAGTTTGCTCTCAAAAATAGATGCCCCCAGTGATTTGCGAAAGCTTACATTGGAAGAACTCCCAGAACTCTGTAAAGAGCTGAGATTGGACATTATAGATGAGCTAGCGAACAATCCAGGTCATTTTGCATCGAGCTTAGGAGTGGTGGAATTAACGGTTGCATTGCATTACGTGTTTCAGACCCCCGAAGATCGATTGGTGTGGGATGTAGGTCATCAGGCTTACGGGCACAAAATTATTACAGGGCGGCGCGATGCCTTTTCAACGAATCGCAAATTCAAAGGTATCTGTCCGTTTCCCTCCCCTAGCGAAAGCATCTACGACACGTGCACTTGTGGGCACGCGTCAAACTCTATCTCGGTGGCCTTGGGCATGTCTATCGCCGCCGAAAAGAAGAAAAACAAACGCAATGTGGTTGCCATTATTGGCGATGGAGCCATGAGCGGAGGCTTGGCGTTTGAAGGGCTCAACAATGCCTCGACAACCCCCAACAACTTACTGATTATACTCAACGACAACAATATGAGTATTGATCGGAGCGTTGGTGGTATGAAACAATACCTACTCCATCTGCATACGAGCTCCCTATACAATAGGGTGCGCTTTCAAGTGGCTCAAAAACTCTCTTCTTGGGGGATGCTCAACGATAGTAGGCGCAACACCATTTTACGCTTTAATAACTCGGTAAAAGCATTGCTCACCAATCAGCAAAACATTTTTGAGGGCATGAACATCCGCTACTTTGGGCCAACGGATGGGCACGATGTGATCAATCTCGTACGCATTCTACGAGAAATAAAAAACATGAAAGGACCAAAGATTCTTCATATTCATACGATTAAAGGGAAAGGTTTCGCACCCGCAGAAAAAGCAGCGACCCTATGGCATGCACCTGGCAAATTTGATAAAGAAAACGGGACCCGTTTTGTAAGCCAATCCGAAGGCATTCCCCCTTTGTTTCAACATGTTTTTGGAGAGACCTTGCTAGAACTGGCTCTTAAAAACGAGAATATTGTAGGAGTAACACCCGCTATGTCTACGGGCTGCTCCATGAACATACTGAGAGCTGCGATGCCCGACCGTGTATTCGATGTAGGAATAGCCGAAGGACACGCCGTTACCTTCTCTGCGGGAATGGCAAACGATGGGCTACAACCGTTTTGTAACATTTACTCCGCTTTTTCGCAACGTGCATACGACAATATCATTCACGATGCAGCGATACAGAACTTAAACGTAGTGCTCTGCTTGGACCGTGCAGGACTTGTGGGAGAAGACGGACCAACACACCATGGCGCATTTGATATGGCGGCGTTGCGTCCTATCCCGAACGTGACAATTGCATCGCCGATGAACGAACAAGAATTGCGCCACCTTATGTATACCGCCCAATTGCCCAACAAAGGTGTGTTCATCATACGCTATCCACGCGGAAGAGGCTATATGCCTAATTGGAAATGTGCTTTTAAAGAACTGCCAATAGGAAAAGGCAGAAAGCTCAAAGACGGTAAAGACGTGGCCGTGCTGACCATTGGTCCCATTGGCAATACCGCCCTTTCTGCCATCCACAAAGCGGAAACACTACATCCAGAACGAAGTATCGCCCTTTATGATATGCGTTTCATCAAACCGATTGATGAAGAACTTTTAGAGGAGGTAGCGACCCATTTTCATAAAATAATCACCATCGAAGATGGCATAAAGAAGGGTGGTCTAGGAAGTGCCGTATTAGAATATATGTCCGACAAGGGCTTTACGCCACAAGTGATTCGTCTTGGACTGCCCGATAGCTTTATAGAGCATGGTCCAGTGAAGGATCTCTACCCGCTTGTTGGACTGGACGAAGAATCTATTATAAACGCAATTGTATGAAAATAATCATTGCTGGTGCCGGAGCTGTAGGCACACATTTAGCCACCTTGCTCTCGCGTGAGCATCATGACATCGTGCTAATGGACGAAAACATGGAACGGCTTGAACATCTTGAAAATAATTTCGATTTCATGACGCTCAATCTTTTGCCCACCTCCATTCAGGCGTTACGGGAAGCGGGTGTTGCCAAAGCAGACTTGTTTATTGGCGTAACGCCCGATGAGTCGCGCAATATGACTTGTTGTATGCTAGCAAGTAAACTCGGAGCAAAGAAGACCGTTGCAAGAGTGGATAATTATGAATATACCACTCCAGGACATCAAGGTTTTTTCAAGAGTGTAGGCATAGACTCTATCATTTTTCCTGAAATGCTTGCCGCACAAGAACTGGTCAATAGCATAAAGCGTAGTTGGATTCGCCAATGGTGGGAAGTTCATAATGGAGCACTCATCCTTATTGGTGTTAAAGTTCGTGAGAAAGCTCAAATCCTGAACATTCCGCTTAAAAAGCTGTGTGGACCAGAGTCGCCCTACCATGTGGTAGCCGTAAAGCGAGGCGATGAGACCATTATTCCCTATGGTGATGACAGCCTTCATCTATATGATCTGGTCTACTTTATGACCACCCATAAATATATACCTTACATTCGCGAAATTGTAGGGAAAGAGGATTATCCCGATGTGCGAAACGTTATTATTATGGGCGGAAGTACCACCGCGGTGCGTGCCGCCCAACTGATGCCAGACTATATGCACGTCAAAATCATAGAGGAGAACGAGAAACGCTGCGAACAACTCAATGAACTTCTTGATGAAAACAAGCACACCATGGTGATACAGGGAGACGGAAGAGACATCTCGCTGCTTGTGGATGAAGGAATACGTACCACCGAAGCGTTTGTGGCACTTGCCGATAATGCAGAAAAAAACATTCTTAGCTGCTTAGCCGCGAAACGGCTAGGCGTTCGGAAAACGGTAGCAATGGTCGAAAATATGGATTACGTGAGTATGGCAGAAAGCCTTGATATTGGTACGATTATCAACAAGAAAACCATTGCAGCAAGCCACATCTACCAAATGATGCTCAAGGCCGATGTGAGCAATGTGAAATGTTTGACCGTTGCCAATGCCGATGTGGCAGAATTTGTAGCAAAAGAGAACTCGAAGATTACCAAAAAAAGTATTAAAGACCTAGGTCTACCCTCCAATACCACGCTGGGAGGACTTGTTCGCGATGGAAAAGGATACCTTATCAATGGTATGACACAGGTGCACGCGGGTGATACGGTTGTGGTCTTCTGTCTAGGTAACATCATCAATAAGTTAGAAAAATACTTTAATTAGACTTCACCATCCATTTTCTTATGCTCAACACAAAGATTATTTGTAAAATTATGGGGTCTCTGCTTTTTATAGAAGGCGGTATGCTCCTTTTGTGCCTCATCCTATCTATTTGCTTTGGCGAAGAAGATTTAATGGCCTTTATTTATTCCACGCTCATTGCTTGTGGATCAGGAGCACTCCTAAAGTATTACGGACGGAAGGCTCCCAACCATATGAATCGTCGGGATGGCTACCTCGTGGTCTCCTCGTCGTGGGTCGTCTTTTCATTGGTGGGTATGTTGCCCTTTCTTTTTAGTGGATATATACCATCGGTCACTGATGCGTTCTTTGAAACAATGTCGGGCTTTACCACAACAGGAGCAACGATACTAACCAATATCGACTCCTTTCCTCATAGTCTACTCTTTTGGCGCAGTCTAACCCAATGGATTGGAGGTCTAGGCATCGTATTCTTTACCTTGGCCATTCTGCCAACCATTGGAATTGGCGATGTAAAACTCTTTGCCGCCGAAGCCACAGGACCGCGGCACAACAAGCTTCATCCACGCATCAAGACAACAGCCAAATGGCTTTGGACCATTTATGCGTTACTCACCGTAGCTTGTGCCATCGCTTTATTCTTTAGTGGTATGAATGTGTTCGATAGCATCAACCATGCTCTTACCACCACCGCCACGGGAGGCTATTCCACCCATCAAGATGGCATTATGTTCTTCAAGTCGAAGCCCATTGAATATGTAGAAATTATCTTTATGTTTCTGGCGGGTATCAATTTTACCATGCTTTATTTATTCCTATTAAAAGGCAAAGTAAAATCATTGTTTCGAGATTCCGAATTTCGTTATTATCTATTGGTGGTCATCGGTACCTCGCTTATCATAGCAGCGACCTTAGTGTTCAGTACAGGTTACGACGTAGAGCATGCGCTTCGGGCCGCGTTCTTCAGTGTGGTCTCCCTTATTACGACAACAGGTTTTGTGTCCGAAGATTATGCCATCTGGGTGGCCCCTGTTTGGTTTTTGCTAAACATCTGTATGTTTAGCGGAGCTTGTGCAGGTTCTACCTCGGGCGGGTTTAAGTGCATACGTTGCGTGATGCTGATCAAAACCGCCTTCAATGAATTTAAGCACATACTCCATCCCAACGCGATCGTCCCGATCCGTATCAATCATGCCGTAGTCTCTTCTTCTTTAGAGCGAACACTTTTAGCCTTTGCTTTTTTCTACATTTCATTGATTGTGATAGGCGGGATGCTCCTCGTCTCTATGGGACTTCCTTATATGGATGCTTTTAGCATTGCCATTACAGCACATAGTAATTCGGGACCTGTGATCGGTCATCTTATTAGCCCCGTAGAGACCTTGGCCTCTCTACCCGATGCGGGTAAATGGGTTTGCTCTTTTCTGATGTTAGCAGGTAGATTGGAGATTTTTTCGGTACTATTACCTTTTGTCCCTTCTTTTTGGAAAGAAAATTGAGGTCATCATAAAATAAATAGCTATATTGCGACGTTACTAATATCTATTCACAAACATAACGACAAGTAAAGAATGAGATCCTTAAAGTTTAACACTCTACTAAAACAAACCATTTGGGGTGGAGAACGTATCATCCCATACAAGAAACTATCTAAACATTTACCTAATGTAGGTGAGAGTTGGGACATTTCAGATATACCAGGAAAAGAAAGCCTTGTTTCAGATGGAGACTACAAGGGGCAAACGCTGAGTTCCTTGATCACACAATTAAAAACTGAGCTTGTAGGTACTAAATGCTACAATACATTTGGCGATCATTTCCCGTTACTCATAAAATTCATTGATGCAACCAGCGATCTTAGTATTCAAGTCCACCCCAACGATGCTCTCGCTCAACGTGAGGGCTATCCTTGCGGTAAGACCGAAATGTGGTATCTCATAGACGCATCGGATCATGCCACGCTAATCTCGGGACTAAAAGAGCCCTTAACAAAGGATAGCTACCTAGAAGCGGTACACCAGAACTCTTTGCTGGATAAACTTCACACCTATGCAGTGCATCCAGGCGATTGCTTTTATATTCCAAGTGGTCAAGTTCACTCCATTGGAGCGGGTGTATTTCTTTTAGAGGTACAGCAAACAAGTGACATAACTTACCGCATCTACGACTACGACCGTACCGACATCAATGGGAAAAAGCGAGAGCTGCACACAGAACAAGCTTTAGAAGCGATCGATTTCTCCTCGAATGAAGATCATCAAGTGAAGTACACCCATGCACCCAATCAAAATATCCCCTTAGTTAAATGCCCCTACTTTACCGCCTCGCTTAACGAATTAACGAAACCCATCACGAAAGACTACACCCAATTGGATTCCTTTGTGATCTGGATTGTTTTCGAGGGGGAATGTAGTTTCACCAACGAGGGAAACGAAACGGACACGTTGTGCACGGGCGAAAGCGTACTCATCCCCGCCTGCACACAAACCATGTCCATCGTACCCGCCACTAAGGGTTGTAAGTTCATAGAAATTTTCTACGAGTAGTCCTTTTATACAACCGTTGTCGACTTCCCCTATCTAGAAATTAATGGATTTCAGCACTTTACGTAGGTCCCCTATTCTTGGTTTTTGACTTCTATGCGTTTTCTATTCCACTCCATAGCAGATGAGAATCGAAGCATCAAGACGGTGTTAAAACCAGCATCATTGCGAATCAGATCCGAAGGTGAAGCAATCCCCTCCTGCCCGTCATTGCGAGCCGAAGGTGAAGCAATCCAGAAACACAACACAATGACACGAGGAGAAGCCGTATCCATCAAGACAAGAAAAAAACAGAATGGTGACACTACTGGATTGCTTCGGGCAAAGCCCTCGCAAGGACGGAAAACAAAAAAACGGTATTTTTTTATCGTACAGCAGCCATTGTTTTTCTTTTAGCCGCAGACGGCTCACGTTGACCTCAGGAAGACGATAGGTTATTTCGCTTGTTATTTTGTACGCACGGCTGAATTTTGAGGCTGAGCATCTAAAAAGAGTATCCCGTTTGTACGGATTCCCTTGCATTTATTGTTTCGCCCAATACCTCTTTCATTCTTAAAAAAGATTTCCTGCACTAGAAAAAAGAAAAAGAGCCATAGAAAAAAGCTCTTTTACTTTGTCGGCCCGCATAATGTTCGTAGTTTTGCGAACAGAAATAAAAAAAGAGATGGAAAAGAAAAGAGACTACACAGTAAGCAACGAGCAATTAGCCCGCTTTGCCAAAGCATTAGGACACCCTGCAAGAATCACCATTATGGAGTTTTTAGCAAGTCGAGACAGTTGTTTTTTTGGAGATCTACACGATGAATTACCCATTGCGAAAGCCACCGTTTCACAACACTTAAAAGAGCTGAAAGAGGCAGGGCTGATTCAAGGAGAAATAGAACCTCCGAAAGTAAAATACTGCGTAAACCAAGAGAATTGGGCAGTAGCCAAAAAGTTATTTCTAACCTTTTTTGCACCTGCTGTTCATCCAAAAAGAAGTTGCGAATAATCGTTTTTTTAAGCAGAATGTTCGTTGTTCTGCGATTTACAAACATTAAAATAAAAAGAAGATGGAGATTAAAATAGTAGGGCCCGGTTGTGCAAGTTGCAAAGCACTACACGAGACCGTGAAACAAGTCGTAGCAGAATTAGGTATCGACGCAACGCTTCTCAAAGAAGAGGATTTAGTACAGATCTTGAGCTACCATGTAATGTCGCTACCCGCATTGGTTGTTGATGGGAATGTGGTGGGTAAGGGCAAAATGACACGGTCACAAGTAAAAGACTTGTTAAAGCCATAAGCCCATTTATTTCAAACGAAAGTGCCTTATGCAAAGAATAACACCATCACTCGTTTTGCAATCACAAGCCTAAATCCATCAAAAGAATGATACAACAATTGGCAGACTGGCTCGTATATGGAATGTTGGGATTGGAGGAACAAACTCCGAGTGGACGAGCCCTCCACTTCTTTTTTTACGACAGCTTCAAGATACTCCTGCTGCTCTTTCTTATTAGTACGCTGATGGGCATTCTAAATGCTTATTTCCCGATAGATCGATTGCGTGAGTTCTTGACAACACGTAAACTATATGGCTTTCAGTATCTTTTTGCAGCTTTATTTGGAGCCATCACCCCCTTTTGCAGTTGCTCGTCAATACCTTTATTTATCGGTTTCGTAAAGGGAGGTATACCGTTGGGGGTCACCTTTTCCTTTTTAATTACATCGCCCTTGGTGAATGAAGTAGCACTTGCCCTATTTCTGGGATCCTTTGGGCTCAAAGCGACCTTGATTTATGCTTTATCGGGCATTTTATTAGGGATAATAGGCGGCTTCGTACTAAACGCATTGAAATTAGAGCGTTATTTAAGTCCCTGGGTAAAAGAACTACAAATTCAGTCTGACCTAAAAACCGCCGAATGGGAAGCCACGCACCTTTCCTTTTTCAAACGTCTACCAATCCTTCTTCAAGACGCATGGAACCTTGTGAAAGGAGTGCTGCTCTATGTCTTTATCGGTATTGCAATCGGTGCGGCAATGCACGGTTTCGTTCCCGAAGCCTTCTTTCAAGAATACCTATCAGCGGATAAGTGGTATGCAGTTCCTCTAACCGTGGTTCTTGCCATACCCATGTATGCAAACGCAGCAGGAATTGTGCCCGTGGTACAAGTGTTCGTTGCCAAAGGTGTACCACTCGGCACCGCCATCGCCTTTATGATGGCAGTCGTTGGACTCTCCCTACCAGAAGCTACGCTTTTGAAAAAAGTAATGACGTGGCGTTTGATAGGTATCTTCTTTGGTGTGGTAACCCTTTTTATTATTCTTTCTGGCTACGTCTTCAACTTTCTTCTTGATGGAAAATAGAGAAGCATCGGAAAATAAAAAGCGTTGTCTTTTTAACTTCTAGAAAGTATCAAAACACTTCAAAAATCAAATGAAACAACACAAAGGAGGTCGAGAAGCCTAAAACTTTGGTTGCAAATGACGTTTCGAACACGATTTTTTAGTACTTTTGCGGAGTATCCATAAAAAAGTATGATTAGACGCATTTTTTATTTATTGAATTTCGTGCTGAGCACGTGTGTGTGTTGTAGTGTCGTGAATGCTCGCGAGGCTACTAAAAAATTTGTGCTCGTACTCGATGCTGGGCATGGAGGTAACGATACGGGAGCCCCTGGCGCTTATGCAAAAGAAAAAAACATCAACCTCAATGTAGTGCTCGAATTAGGAAAGCTCGTTGAAAAGAATTGTAACGACGTAAGGGTTATCTACACCCGGAAATCGGACGTGTTTATTCCTCTAAACGAACGAGCCAACATCGCGAACCGCGCAAAGGCAGACCTCTTTATCTCTGTACACACCAATGCGTTGGAAGGCGGAAAAATTGCTTATGGAGCAGAAACCTATACGCTCGGTATGGCAAAAGCCGCATCGAACCTAGACGTAGCAAAGCGTGAAAATGCGGTTATACTCGTAGAGGACAATTATAAAGAACGTTACGCGGGCTTCAACCCCAATTCGGCAGAAAGCTACATTATCTTTGAATTTATGCAAGATCAATATATGAAACAAAGCGTGAGCCTTGCAACCATGATACAGAAGCAATATGTATCGGAAGCGGGACGGAAAGACAAAGGCGTGCATCAGGCTGGTTTTTTAGTACTCCGCAATACGTCCATGCCTAGTGTCCTCACCGAATTAGGCTTTATCTCCACCCCTGAAGAAGAACGCTTCCTCAGCTCAGAAGAAGGCGTGCGGAAAATGGCGTACTCCATCTTCAAAGGCTTTCTAAACTATAAACGAACACAAGATGGAATTCCGCCAGTCATCGTAAAGAATGAAAGCCAACCGTCGAACAATAAACCCGAAACGGATGAGAACCAAACGCCCGAAGTGGTGCCAGTGGAAATCAGAAATCAAGAACGCCCCACCCATTTGGTAGAACCCGTAGAAGAACAAAAACCAGAACCAAAAAGACGCGAGCAACCTGCGAAAGAAAAAGAACAAATCACTGCGGATAAACAAGAAACAAAAGACAAAACCGAAGGCCAGCCCATTTTTAAGATACAGCTACTCGTTTCGAACAAAAAGCTAGCTCATAAATCACCCCAATTTAAAGGAGTGAATCCAATCCAATTCTACGAAGAAGGAGGACTGATCAAGTACACCTATGGCGAATGTATCGAGTACCCTCAAATTTTACAATTAAAAAAAACAATTGCGAAGCTTTTTCCAGGCGCATTTGTAGTAGCATTTAAAGATGGCGAAAAGATGGAACTAACCACCGCCATCCGAGAAGCTAGAAAAAAATAATAAAAACAAGAACTATGAAGTATTTTACAAAAGAAGTCAAGATTGCACTCACCGCAATAGCCGCAGTAGCACTCGTATTCTGTGGTATCAACTTTTTAAAAGGACGAAACCTCTTTAAATCCAGCAATTTATATTACGTAAGGTTTAACGACATCGCGGGACTCACCGTTTCGAACTCTGTATATGCCGATGGTTTTGCCGTAGGCATCGTACGTGAAATAAATTACGATTACGACCGCCTCGGAAAAGTGGTGGTAGGCATAGAATTGGACAAAGCCATGCGCATACCTTGTGGCACCATCGCAGAACTCGAAAGCGAAATGCTCGGCGGAGTGAAAATGAATTTACTCCTTGCCCCCAATCCTCTAAACAGTATAGAAGTGGGTGATACCATCAATGGACAGCTGCACAATGGTGCCGTAGAAAAAATGAGCGCAATGGTTCCCGCTATTGAAAAAATGCTACCCAAACTCGATTCAATTCTGACATCCGTCAATAAGTTGCTGACCGACCCAGCACTCGCGCAAACGCTCCACAACACAAACGACATTACAGCCAATCTAAAGCAAAGTACGAGTCAACTCAATACATTACTCGGAAAAGATGTTCCAAAGCTTATGGGGCGCTTAGACCGTGTGGGAGCCAACGTGGAAATAATGACCAGTAAAATGGCAAAAATAGATGTAGAAGGAACCATGACCAGCGTGCAAAATACACTAGGAAATGTAGAGCAATTCACCACCATGCTGAACAAAAAATTTAGTTCAAGAGACAATACCATGGGCTTATTGCTGAACGATCCGAGCATCTACAATCATCTGAATAAAACCCTCGCTCATTCCGATTCTCTGATGATCGATATCAAAGCACACCCCAAACGTTATGTGCATTTTTCTGTTTTTGGAAAGAAAGAGAAATAAAAGGTATATGAATTATATATAAATAAGCGTTCCCAAAAGCTTTACACCACTCGTCCTTCGCAACTACTTAATCCGACTAGGGTTGCAGTATCTTGAGATCAAAAAGGGAAAGACGGAATTCCCCCAAAAACAAGGTTGCTTATAACTAGCAATCAAAGAGTTACAAATAGGCAAGGACTTGTTTAGAGCACGAAAAAGGAGCTTTTCCTAACATGCTAAGACATAAGTTATTGCACGAACGAAGCAGAGTGTGCAAAGAAAAAAGATTTGCATATGTGGAAATAGTTTCAGAACTTTGCATATGTAGAAGTATTGACAATAACAAAAAGAAAGAGAAACGCAAATGGATAATCAGGCCCAATTGCAGTGGGATAGCTGTCTAAAAATAATAAAAGCCAACCTATCGGAATCTTCGTATCATACGTGGTTTTCGGCTATACGCTTTCATGATTTTAATAGCGGGACTTTAACCGTAAGGACTCCAAGCCCTATGATACACGAGTTTATCGAGGTGCATTTCCGCAAGGAATTGCGCAGCGCTATTCAACAAGTGTATGGAAGCAATGTGAAACTTGTATTTAAAGTAGTGGTAGACGATGCAAATGGTTTTACCACCGACTTACCGATGGAACGTCGGTCGGACAAAGTAGAAGACCTATCCATTATAAGAGGTAACAAAACGCCAGATCTGCTTCAGGCGCAAGAAGGGAAAGTGCCTCAAAACTTAAATTCGAACCTCAATCCCAACTATACTTTTGAGAACTTTATGGAAGGCGCGTGCAATAAGCTCACCCGCTCCATCGGTCAATCGTTTGCAGACAATCCAACGCAAGTAACATTCAACCCTTTCTTTATCTTTGGAGCCTCTGGCGTAGGAAAAACACATCTTGCCAATGCCATCGGAACACGCGTAAAAGAACTCTATCCCCAAAAACGTGTGCTTTACGTATCGGCACATCTCTTTCAAGTGCAATATACCGACTCGGTGCGCAACAACAAGACGAACGATTTTATCAACTTTTACCAAACCATCGACATCCTGATCATTGATGATATTCAGGAGATTGCAGGTAAATCAAAAACACTGCAAGCCTTCTTCCATATCTTTAACCACCTACACCAAAACGGGCGACAACTTATTATGACATGCGACCGCCCACCAGCACAATTAGAGGGAATGGAAGAACGCCTACTGACACGTTTTAAATGGGGAATGATCGCAGAACTAGACAAACCCGACAACAAGCTTCGTAAAAACATCTTACTCGATAAGATGAAAGAAAATGGCGTAAGTATGCCCAATAATGTAATCAATTACATTGCTGCAAACGTGACAGATAGCATACGCGATTTAGAAGGGGTAATAACCTCTCTTCAAGCCTATTCTATCGTTTACAATAGCGAAATAGACTTAAGTTTAGCAGAGCGCGTGGTATCTCGTTCTGTCAATATGGAAAAGAAGCCACTAACGGTAGAGGGTATTCTTGACAAAGTATGCGAGCATTTCCATGTCACCACAAAAGACATTTTCTCAACATGCCGAAAACGTGATATTGTAAATGTACGTCAAATATCGATGTATCTAACGCAAAAGCACACCAAAATGCCTTATGCACAAATAGGTCTACTTATTGGCAAGCGAGATCATTCCACCGTGATGCACTCTTGTAGAATGGTAGAAAAGCGCATCAGCATCGACAATGATTTCCGTCAAAAACTAGAGGAAATAGAAAGCGGACTTAACAAAGCGTAACGGAGAACTCGTTTACGCTCTGTATTTCTAAAAAAGCAGAACAAGAGACGAACACTTTTCAAGACTGAAAAATGTAATGTGTTGTGTGTTTTTTGATATACGTGTTGTACCTCCTTTTTTCAACCTATTTGCAATCGGCAGCAATCAATTTGAAATAGTTGATTTGCTGACCTTTACC
>JAVVVP010000055.1:0-16115 GCA_036652575.1 Bacteroidaceae bacterium | reverse complement strand
AATTATTATTTAGTAGCTTTTTTCTTATTAGCAACGGTTTTCTTTTTACCCTTACGTGTGCGGGCATTATTTTTTGTGCTCTGACCACGAACTGGAAGTCCAATACGATGACGAACACCACGGTAACAACCAATATCCATTAGTCGTTTGATATTCAGCTGAACTTCAGAACGAAGATCGCCTTCTACCTTATAGTTGGCACCTATAATCTCACGGATCTTAGCAGCTTGCTCATCAGACCAATCTTTTACTTTGATGTTTCTGTCGATTCCAGCCTCATCCAATATTTTTGCAGAGGTACTGCGACCTATTCCATACACGTAGGTCAACGCGATTTCACCTCTCTTGTTTTGAGGTAAATCTACACCAACAATTCTTATTGCCATATATTTTATTATTTCTTTATGCTAAACTATTAACCCTGACGTAATTTGAACTTTGGGTTCTTTTTATTAATTACATATAAACGTCCTTTACGACGGACGATCTTACACTCTGGCGTGCGCTTCTTTAAAGATGCTCTTGTTTTCATATCTAATTATCTTTTATTTATATCTAAACACTATTCTTCCTTTTGACAAATCATATGGACTCATTTCTACCTTTACTTTATCTCCTGGTAGAATTTTAATGTAATGCATTCTCATTTTCCCAGAAATATGGGCCGTGATTTCATGACCATTTCCTAATTCTACTCGAAACATTGCATTTGAAAGAGCTTCAATTATTGTTCC
This sequence comes from Bacteroidaceae bacterium, assembly GCA_036652575.1. Classification (GTDB taxonomy): domain Bacteria; phylum Bacteroidota; class Bacteroidia; order Bacteroidales; family Bacteroidaceae; genus Alloprevotella. The sequence goes on along the minus strand of JAVVVP010000055.1, from coordinate 15,381 downwards.
ATCTTGCTCTATCGCTGATTGTTTTGCCATACTTAATATAATTTTCCTTCTATTTTTTCTATTTCTTCAAACGATGACAATATATCTGGTTTTCCTTTATGGATTGCTATGGTATGCTCAAAATGAGCCGCATACGTTCCATCAACGGTTTTTATGGTCCAGCGGTCAGGCATCATCTGTATTTCATGTTTTCCCATCGTTATCATGGGTTCTATCGCAATACACAAACCATTCTTAAGTTGTATACCATTTCCGCGACGACCATAATTAGGTACTTGTGGGTCTTCATGCATTTCCTTTCCTATTCCATGTCCAACGAATTCACGAACAACTCCATAAGAGTTTGCTTCGCAATGTTGCTGAACCGCATATCCTATATCCCCTAATCTCTTTCCTACTTGCGCTGCTTCGATACCTAAATAGAGCGATTCTTTGGTCGTTTTCAGAAGTTTTTTAACTTCGTCACTGACCTCGCCTACACAGAATGTATAGCAGGAATCTCCGTTAAAACCATCTAGCAGCGTTCCGCAATCTATAGACACAACATCACCATCTTTTAACGGTGTGTCATTTGGGATACCGTGAACAACCACGTCATTTACAGAGGCGCAAATAGAGGCTGGGAAGGCCGGACCATAAGGATTTGGAAATCCTTTAAAAGTCGGCACAGCCCCATTATCTCTAATAAACTCTTCCGCAACCTTGTCTAATAGACTCGTGGTGCATCCAGGTTTCATCATTTTTGCTATTTCTACTAAAGTCGAACTTACTAATAAGTTGGCCTTTCGTAATAGCTCTATCTCGTCCTCCGTTTTCAGAAATATCATAAAACAAATTAATAAGCAGCTACACCTCCAGAATGCGTGCGCGTATGACCTGATTTTAGCAATCCGTCATAATGACGTACCAACAAATGACTCTCGATCTGTTGTAAGGTATCTAAGACCACACCTACGAGTATCAAAAGAGATGTTCCTCCGAAGAACTGTGCAAATTCTTGCTTTACACCAAACATACCTGCGAAAGCTGGCATAATGGCAATAAAAGCGATGAATAACGAGCCGGGTAAAGTGATGCGAGACATCACGCTATCCAAGTAATCGGCCGTACTCTTTCCTGGTTTTACACCTGGAATAAATCCATTATTACGTTTCATATCCTCAGCCATCTGAACAGGGTTCAAAGTCATCGCTGTATAGAAATAAGTAAACGCAACAATCAGGATTACAAATACGATGTTATACAAAAAGCTCGTATGATCCATAAATTGACGCAACGTCCAACTAATATCGTTTTTATCTCCGTATCGAACCATTGTCAATGGAATAAACATCAATGCTTGCGCAAAAATGATCGGCATTACGTTTGCAGCAAATAACTTTATAGGAATATACTGACGCGCACCACCAAATTGGTTTCCACTAACCACTCGTTTTGCATATTGTACGGGTACTTTACGCGTACCACGCACAAGCAATATTGCAGCAGCAATAACAAGTACCAAAGAGACTATTTCAAATAGCAATTTAATCAAGCCACCTGCTCCTGGAGAAGACAATGAGGACACAGCTTCTTGGATAAGCGAGTGGGGTAAGCGGGCTATAATACCCACCATAATGATTAAAGAAATACCATTTCCGATACCTTTGTCCGTGATACGTTCTCCCAACCACAATATAAACATACTACCTGCGGCAAGTATGATGGTAGATGAGATCATAAACCAACTCACGTTCAAGCCTGCATTTAAAGCTCCGCTTGCTTGTTGATTTAAGTTAATCAGGTAGGTAGGTGCCTGGAAAAGAAGAATCGCAATCGTCAAATAACGCGTATACTGATTGATCTTTCTATGTCCACTCTCACCCTCGCGTTGCATCTTTTGGAAGTACGGTACTGCTACCGCTAAAAGCTGTATGACAATGGAAGCCGAGATATAAGGCATAATTCCTAATGCGAAGATAGACGCATTAGAAAAAGCACCTCCAGAGAACATATTGAGCAAAGACATTAAGCCTTCACTCGTTTGCTGATGCAAAGCTGTCAGTTTTCCTGGGTCAACACCTGGCAGAACCACATATGACCCAAAACGATAGATTGCAACAAACAAGAGAGTTATGAGAATTCGTGTTTTCAAATCCTCAATCTTCCATATGTTCTTTAAGGTTTCTATAAGTTTTTTCATTTACTTAGATTTTTGTTGCATTACCGCCTATTGCTTGAATAGCAGCTTCTGCACTCTTAGAAAAAGCGTTTGCCTCTACATCTACTTTAGAAGTAAGAGCTCCGTTACCAAGTACTTTTACGAGTTGGCTAGCAGAAATGAATCCTGCTTCAATAAACTCTTGAATGCCAACCTTTGTTATTTTTTTGGCATCTGCTATTCTCTGAACTAGCTCAAGGTTTATACCTTTGTATTCAACACGATTAATGTTCTTAAAACCGAACTTAGGAAGACGACGCTGTAATGGCATCTGTCCACCTTCAAAACCTACTTTACTCTTATAACCAGAACGAGACTTTGCACCTTTATGACCACGTGTAGAAGTGCCGCCCAAACCAGAACCTGGACCACGACCTACTCTTCTACGAGTCTTTACGGAGCCGTTAGCCGGCTGTAAATTATTCAATTTCATAATTACCTTCTTTATTTATTCAACAATGGTTACCAAATGGTTCACCTTTTGAATCATTCCACGTAGTGAAAGAGAATCTTCACGTTCAACCACGCGATTAAGTTTTGTAAGACCGAGCGCATCTAACGTTCTTTTCTGAACTTTCGGAGCACCGATTCTACTCTTAACTTGTTTAATTTTGATAGTCGCCATAATGATATACTTTCTTATCCTCTAAATACTTTGTCCATACTAATGCCACGGTTTTGAGCAACCATACGTGCATCTCTTAACTCTTTCAGTGCGGCGATAGTTGCTTTCACCAAGTTGTGAGGATTCGAAGACCCCTTAGACTTTGCTAAAACGTCCTTAATACCGACACTCTCCAAGACAGCACGCATTGCACCGCCAGCAACAACTCCAGTACCTTCTGATGCAGGAAGTATTAGCACTTCTGCGCCACCAAATCTAGCAGCTTGCTCATGGGGAACCGATCCTTTGATCAATGGAACTTTAATCAGGTTTTTCTTAGCTGCTTCTACACCTTTCGCAATAGCAGCTGTCACTTCACCCGCTTTACCAAGTCCACAACCAATCACACCGTTTCCATCGCCAACTACAACAATCGCAGAAAAGGTGAAAGTTCTACCACCTTTGGTTACCTTAGTAACGCGATTGATAGCAACCAGTCTATCCTTCAAGTCCTCGCTATTTACATTTATTCTGTTTGCCATAATCATTAAAATTTAAGTCCGCCATTTCTTGCACCATCCGCAACTTCTTTCACTCTTCCGTGATACAAGTAACCGTTACGATCAAATACGACTGTTGTAATACCCGCTTCGACTGCTTTCTTTGCGATAAGTTCACCAACTTTTGCTGCTTGTTCTTTCTTTGGCATTGTTTCCAATCCTAAAGAAGAAGCGGCTGCTAAAGTTGTACCTGTAGCATCATTGATAATTTGAACATAGATTTGTTTGTTACTTCTGAAGACACTCATACGAGGTCTTTCTGAAGTTCCGGTTATTTTATTACGAACCCGGTATTTAATCTTAATTCGTCTTTCTATTTTCGTTGTCATAATCTTTCTATTTTAAAGTTTACTTAGCACCAGCTGATTTACCAGACTTTCTGCGAATCTGTTCACCAACATACAAAATACCCTTTCCTTTATAAGGTTCAGGTTTGCGGAAAGAACGAATTTTTGCGCATACAAGACCTAATAACTGTTTGTCACAAGACTCTAAACAGATATATGGATTCTTATTTCTTTCAGATTTCGTCTCCACCTTGACCTCTGCAGGAAGTTGAATGAAAATGCTATGTGTATAACCTAATGAAAATTCTACCACATTACCTTGATTAGAAACACGGTAACCCACACCAACAAGTTCCATTTCTTTTTTATAGCCATCCGATACACCAATAACCATATTATGAACCAACGATCTGTAAAGACCATGGAAAGCTTGTTTTTGCTTCTGTTCTACCGAGTCATTCTTTTCGTCTAGCACAAAAGAAATCTGTCCATCAACGATAGAGACAACGATTGAAGGATCAACAGCTTGAGTTAATTCACCCTTTGGTCCTTTTACAGACACTACATTATCCTTCAATGTAACAGTTACACCGGTAGGAATGTTAATCGGCAATTTACCTATTCTTGACATTGTTTATCCTCCTAATTAATATACATAACAAAGAACCTCACCACCTATTTTTAGGTTTGCAGCTTCTTTATTCGTCATTACACCTTTAGATGTTGATATTATTGCAATACCTAATCCATTTATCACTCTCGGCATTTCTTTGTATCCAGTATACTGACGCATACCTGGAGAAGAAACTCTCTTTAAACACTTAATCGCATTTACTTTGTTTACGGTGTCGTACTTCAAAGCAACCTTGATTGTACCTTGAGGTCCATCTTCTACGAACTTATAGTTCAAGATGAACCCTTTTTCGAAAAGGATCTTTGTGATGTCCTTTTTCAAATTTGACGCGGGGATTTCTACAACTCGGTGCTTCGCCTGAATTGCATTTCTCAATCGAGTCAAATAATCTGCTATTGGATCTGTCATATATAAAATTAATTAATCGGGTCTATCCCGACAATATTAAAAAATTACCAGCTTGCTTTTTTTACTCCAGGAATAAGGCCATTCGAAGCCATCTCGCGGAATTGGATACGAGAGAGACCGAACTGACGTATATATCCTTTAGGTCTACCCGTTATTTTGCAACGATTGTGCAAGCGAATTGGATTCGCATTTTTAGGGATAGACTGCAATTTACGCGCAGCCTCATAAGCCTCTACAGGATCTGTTGCTTTGTTTACGATTTCTTTCAACGCGGCACGTTTTTCTGCATATTTAGCGACCATCTTGGCTCTCTTCACCTCACGAGCCTTCATAGATTCTTTTGCCATATCTATTAATTGTTTTTAGCGTTTTTGAAAGGCAATCCATACTCTTTCAACAAAGCATAACCTTCTTCATCGGTCGCCGCAGTTGTTACGAAAGTGATGTTCATACCTAAAATACGATCAATTGCATCGATATTGATTTCAGGGAAAATAATTTGTTCCTGAATACCTAACGTATAGTTTCCACGGCCATCGAATTTACTTTCGATACCTTTGAAGTCACGAATACGTGGTAAAGCTACGCGCACTAATTTTTCTAGAAACTCGTACATACGTTCACGACGCAATGTTACCATCACACCGATAGGCATTTTCTTACGCAGTTTGAAATTAGCTACGTCCTTACGAGAAACCGTTGGTACAGCCTTTTGACCTGTAATGGTTGTAATCTCGTTAATAGCAACATCAATAATCTTTTTATCGGCAGTCGCTATACCCAATCCTTGATTGATCACAATCTTCTTGAGTACAGGGATCTGCATGGTTGAAGAATAATTAAACTGTTTCTTCAATGCTGGAGCGATACGCTCTGCATAATCTTTCTTAAGGTTCGCAGTATTACTCATTACTTAATCTCCTCTCCTGATTTTTTAGCATACCGAACATTTTGTCCTTCTGCATTTTCTTTACGACCGATGCGTGTCGGCTTTCCACTCTTCGGGTCTAACACATTCAAATTAGAGATGTGAATAGACGCCTCCTGCTTTACGATACCTCCTTGAGGATTTTTCGCATTAGGTTTTTGGCTTTTAGATACCATATTCAGTCCTTCAACGATTGCGCGTTGTTTTTCAATAAAGACTTTTAAGATCTTACCAGTTTTGCCTTTGCTTTCGCCAGCATTAACGTAAACCGTATCGCCTTTTTTTACATGTAATTTACTCATTACTTTATACTTTTACGTGATTAAAGTACTTCTGGTGCTAAAGAAACGACCTTCATATTGACAGCGCGCAATTCGCGTGCTACTGGGCCAAAAATACGACTACCCCTCAACTCGCCAGTTCCTGTCAACAGGATACAAGCGTTGTCATCAAAACGAATATAAGAACCGTCAGCACGACGGATTTCTTTCTTAGTACGTACTATTAAAGCCTTCGATACTGCACCTTTTTTAATATCACTAGATGGGATTACGTTCTTTATAGACACGACAATCACATCACCTACAGACGCATAACGTCTTTTTGTACCGCCTAGTACGCGAATACAAAGTGCTTCGCGAGCACCGCTATTGTCTGCGATCGTTAATCTTGATTCTGATTGTATCATAATTACTTAGCTCTTTCAACTATTTCTACTACTCTCCATCTCTTTGTTTTACTCAAGGGACGAGTTTCCATAATCATCACTGTATCACCAGGATTACACTCGTTTTTTTCGTCGTGAGCATGGTATTTCTTTGTCTTCGAAATGAATTTACCATAAATCGGGTGTTTCTCTTTGAACTTAGCCGCTACAACAATGGTTTTATCCATTTTATTGCTGACAACGACACCCTGTCTTGTTTTTCTTAAATTTCTAGCTTCCATCTGGACCATTATTATTTGTTAAGATCTCTCTGACGCATTTCTGACTTTAGACGAGCAATTGTGCGACGTGCAGCCTTAATCTGAGCTGGGTTTGCCAGCGGAGAGATAGAATGATTCAATAGCATTTGGTCGTAACTAGCAACCTCCGTCTCGATTCTTTCTGCCAACTCTGTGGTTGGAATTTCTCTAATTTCTGCTATCTTCATAATCAAGCGTTTTTATCATAATCACGTCTAACAATAAACTTAGTTGTCACAGGTAGTTTCTGAGCTGCAAGGCGTAGAGCCTCTTTTGCTATTTCATAAGAAACACCTTCGACTTCGAAAATAATGCGCCCCGGAGTGATGGGGAACACATATCCTACTGGGTCACCTTTACCCTTACCCATACGCACATCGGCAGGCTTTTTCGTAATTGGTTTGTCTGGGAAGATACGAATCCATATTTGCCCTTCACGTTGCATATAACGTGTGACAGCCACACGAGCAGCCTCAATCTGCCGGCCCGTAATCCAATGCGTATCAAGACTCTTGATACCAAAGCTTCCGAAAGCCAACTGATTACCACGCATCGCGTTACCTTTGCAGCGGCCTTTTTGCGGTCTTCTATATTTTGTTCTTTTCGGTTGTAACATATCCTAAAAATTCAAATTAACGATTGTTGTTTCTCTTTTTACGGAAGGTTCTGCCTCCGTTGTTACCGCCATTTGAGCGACCATTGTCCTTTGATTGTGTAAAGTTAGGCGAAAGATCTTTCTTACCATATACTTCCCCACGGCAGATCCATACTTTAATACCAAGTAGTCCTACTTTTGTCAAAGCTTCTGTCTGACAGTAATCAATATCAGCGCGGAAAGTATGCAAGGGAGTACGTCCTTCTTTATACATTTCTTTACGTGCCATCTCAGCACCGTTCAAACGACCAGATATCTGTATTTTGATACCCTCAGCCCCCATACGCATGGTATTAGCTATTGCCATTTTAATTGCACGGCGATATGCGATTTTTCCCTCAACTTGACGTGCTATGCTTTTACCAACAATTACAGCATCTAGTTCTGGTTTCTTAACCTCAAAGATATTGATTTGAATATCTTTATCGGTTATTTTTTTCAACTCTTCTTTTAGTTTGTCAACTTCTTGTCCACCTTTGCCAATGATTACACCTGGACGGGCAGAACAAACGGTAATCGTAACGAGCTTTAATGTACGCTCGATAACGATTCGTGAAACACTGGCTTTTGCTAAGCGCGCATCCAAGTATTTACGGATTTTACTGTCCTCAAGAATGTTGTCGCCGAAGTTTGAACCTCCGTACCAGTTAGAATCCCAACCGCGAACTATACCTAATCGGTTACTTATCGGATTTACTTTTTGTCCCATTCTACTTCTTATTAATCATTAGTTTTAGTATCAACGAACAACGTTACATGATTGGAACGTTTACGAACTCTATAACCTCTTCCCTGTGGAGCTGGTCTCATACGTTTGAGCATAGCGCCACCATCAACGAATACATTAGTTACAAACAGTTCGCCATCCTCAGCTTTGCGTTCGTTTTTCTGTTCCCAGTTTGCTATAGCAGAGCGCAACAGTTTCTCTACGGGCACTGAAGCAGCCTTTTCTGAGAACTTCAGCGTACCAAGAGCACGATTCACTTCCATACCACGAATAAGATCGATTACATAGCGCATCTTACGTGGAGAAGAAGGAACATTCTGCAGTTTAGCAAAATACTGAGTTGTAAGGGCTTCTTTTCTTGTATTAGCCGCTTTTCTTTTTCTTGCTCCCATTATTTATTTTCTTATTATTTCTGGATTAAAATAGCCTGCTTATCTTTTCTTATTACCCGCATGGCCACCAAACTTACGGGTTGGAGCGAATTCGCCCAACTTGTGTCCGACCATATTCTCAGTAACATAAACAGGAATAAACTTATTTCCGTTATGAACAGCAACAGTATGCCCTACGAAGTCAGGCGATATCATTGAAGCTCTAGCCCATGTTTTTACCACATTTTTCTTACCAGCTTCATTCATGGTTAAGACTTTCTTCTCCAAAGAGACTGCGATATATGGACCTTTTTTTAATGAACGACTCATATTTACTCGATTAACTTGTTACTTATTACATCTTTCTATGATATACTTACTAGACTGCTTCTTTGGAGCTCTTGTCTTCAAGCCCTTTGCATACAATCCAGTACGTGAACGTGGATGTCCACCAGACTGACGTCCTTCACCACCACCCATTGGGTGATCCACAGGGTTCATAACCACACCACGGTTATGTGGGCGGCGTCCCTGCCAGCGAGCGCGTCCTGCTTTACCAGAAACCTCCAACGCATGGTCTGAGTTACCAACACTTCCGATTGTAGCTTTACAAGCACTGAGGATTTGACGTGTTTCACCAGAAGGTAGTTTAATCACGCAATAACGACCCTCACGAGAAGTTAATTGAGCAAAGTTTCCTGCTGAGCGTACGAGCAAAGCACCCTGTCCAGGGCGAAGCTCTATGTTATGAATCACCGTACCAACAGGGATGTTCTGAAGTGGAAGCGTATTACCTATCTCAGGCGCTGCACTTGCACCAGACATCAAAGTAGAGCCTACTTCCAAGCCATTAGGAGCAATTATATAACGTTTTTCACCGTCTGCATAAAACAACAAAGCAATACGAGCCGAGCGGTTCGGATCATATTCTATCGTTTTTACGACTGCGGGGACACCGTCTTTCTCTCTTTTGAAATCAAGAAGACGAATTTTTCTCTTGTGACCACCTCCTAGGTAGCGCATTGTCATTTTACCGTCGTTATTACGACCGCCAGACACGCGCTTGCCATAAACAAGAGACTTTTCTGGTACGGATGCAGTAATTTCTTCAAATGTACCAATAACCTTGTGTCTCTGGCCCGGTGTTGTGGGCTTAAATTTACGTACTGCCATCTTTTTTAAATATTGCTATAAAAATCTATAGTTTCACCGTCTTTAAGGGTTACAATTGCTTTTTTGAAAGCACTTCTACGGCCTTTTAAAAGACCTGCCTTTGTAAAACGACTTTTGGTTTTGCCAGCGTATTTCATTGTATTAACATCAACTACTGTTACGTTATACAACGACTCCACCTCTGACTTAATTTGTAATTTATTAGCCTCAGGACGAACAATGAAGCCGAATTTCGCATTCTGCTTCTCTGTTATAGCGGTCATCTTTTCTGTGACCAAAGGTTTTATTATATATCCCATATTTTCTTCCGTCTCTATGATTTAGTTAAGACAGCATCAATAACCTTTAGTGAGCTCTCTGTCACGACCATTACTTTTGAATCCAATACATTGTATGTATTTAAATCCGAAGCAATCGCGACATTGGTGCGCACTACGTTACGAGCTGACAAAAATACATTTTTATTTGCTTCTGGCAAAACGAAAAGCACTTTTTTATCGGAAACATTAAGATCTTTTGCCATTTTGACTAGATCTTTCGTCTTTGGGGCTTCAAAAGCGAAGTCTTCTATCACAACAAGAGCATTTTCTTGTGCTTTATAAGACAAGGCCGATTTACGAGCAAGAACTTTTACTTTCTTGTTCAATTTGAAGCCGTAATCACGTGGTTTAGGACCAAACACACGTGCACCACCCACTAATACAGGAGAATTGATATCACCACGACGAGCTCCGCCGCCACCTTTCTGACGCCCGAGTTTACGTGTTGAACCACTCATTTCGCTTCTTTCTTTCGATTTCGCGGTACCCTGACGCTGTGCTGCCATATACTGCTTTACAGCTAAGTAAATAGCATGGTCGTTAGGTTCAATCCCGAAGATAGATTCGTTTAACGTAACCTTTCTTCCGGTGTCCTCACCTTTAATATTTAATACGCTAACTTCCATTATTTCTTAATTATTACAATTGAACCTTTGCAACCTGGAACAGATCCCTTAATCAAAAGAAGATTGTGTTCTGGAATTACTTTTAATACTTGCAGATTGTGTGTTGTGACACGATCGCCACCCATTTGGCCTGCCATACGCATTCCTTTGAATACTTTAGCGGGGTAAGAACAAGCACCGATAGAACCAGGTGCACGTCCGCGGTCATCTTGACCGTGTGTTGCTTGACCAACGCCTCTAAATCCGTGACGTTTTACAACACCTTGGAAGCCATGTCCTTTAGAGGTGCCCACTACGTCAACGAACAAGGTACCATTGAACATTTCAACCGTAAGGGTGTCGCCCAAATTCAATTCATTCTCAAAATTTGCGAACTCGGCCAAGTGTCTCTTTGGAGTAGTACCTGCTTTTTTAAAGTGTCCTGTCATAGGCTTTGTCGTATTCTTTTCCTTAGCCTCTTGGAAACCTACCTGAACGGCAGCGTAACCATCTGTCTCAACACTTTTAATCTGAGTAACTACACAAGGACCTGCTTCGATAACAGTGCATGGTACATTTTTACCATCGGCACTGAATACGGATGTCATTCCGATTTTTTTTCCTAATAATCCTGGCATTTCAATTAAAATTTATTTCTATACTTTGATTTCTACTTCTACACCGCAGGGTAACTCCAACTTCATTAAAGCATCTACAGTTTTGGATGTAGAGCTATAAATATCTATCAAACGTTTGAAGGATGATAATTGAAATTGCTCGCGCGACTTTTTGTTTACGAAAGTACTGCGGTTTACAGTAATAATACGTTTACGAGTTGGGAGAGGAATAGGTCCGCTCACAATAGCTCCCGTAGCTTTCACTGTCTTTACGATCTTCTCAGCAGACTTTTCTACGAGCATGTGATCGAAAGATTTCAGCTTAATTCTGATTTTCTGACTCATTGTTATTTATTTGTTTTACTTATTTCGTAGAAAGAGGAGAGCCATTAAGAGTCATTCGTTAAAAGCTCTCCTATTCTATGTTTTTCTTATACCAAGTCGGTACGACCTTTTATCTCTTCCAACACAGCCTTTGCTATAGAGGAGGACAGAGGAGAGTGATGATCATACTGCATAGAGGATGTGGCACGACCCGAAGTAATGGTACGCAAGGCGGTTACATAGCCAAACATTTCAGACAATGGAACTTGAGCTTTCACAATACGTGCACCAGAGCGGCTGGTCTCCATACCTTCTACTTGTCCACGACGTTTGTTCAAGTCACCAATCACATCACCCATATTCTCTTCTGGAGTTACGACCTCTAGTTTCATAATGGGTTCCATCAAAACGGGTTTAGCTTGTGAGCAAGCACTCTTATAGGCTTGAACGGCACAGATCTCAAAAGACAACTGATCCGAGTCAACGGGGTGGAACGAACCATCCAAAAGCTCTACTTTCAAGCTGTCCAATGGATAACCACCTAGGATACCATTCTTAATAGCGGATTCAAAACCTTTCTGTACAGAAGGGATAAATTCCTTCGGAATGTTTCCACCCGTTACCTTGTTTACAAATTGTAAGCCACCTTCTTTAAAGTCTTCATCTACGGGACCAACGTTTACGATGATGTCCGCAAATTTACCACGACCACCAGATTGCTTTTTGTATACCTCACGGATACGAACCGTTTGGGTTACGGCCTCCTTGTAGTTCACCTGTGGCTTACCTTGGTTACATTCCACCTTAAACTCACGTTTTAGACGGTCTATAATAATATCCAAGTGAAGCTCTCCCATACCCGAGATAACGGTCTGTCCAGACTGTTCGTCTGTCTTTACCGTAAAGGTTGGATCCTCTTCCGCCAATTTCGCCAAACCGTTTGACAATTTGTCAAGGTCTTTCTGCGTTTTAGGCTCAATCGCAACACCGATTACGGGATCTGGGAAGTCCATTGATTCAAGAATGATAGGAGCATCTTCCTCCGCCAAGGTATCACCCGTACGAATATCTTTGAAACCTACACCTGCACCGATGTCACCTGCACCAATAACGTCTACTGGATTCTGGTGGTTGGAGTGCATTTGGAAAAGGCGAGAAATACGTTCTTTCTTTCCCGAACGAACATTGTATACGTAAGAACCAGCTTCGATTTTACCAGAGTAAACACGGAAGAACGTCAAACGACCTACATAAGGGTCTGTTGCAATCTTAAATGCCAAAGCTGAAGTTTTGTCGTCTTCGCTTGGTTTACGATCTTCTTCTTCACCTGTTTCTGGATTCACACCCACCACGTTAGGCGAGTCGCTTGGAGCGGGAAGGAAAGCGCAAACATAGTCAAGCAACACTTGCACACCCTTGTTCTTAAACGAAGAGCCACAAAGCATCGGAGTAATCTCCATCGCGATGGTTCCTGCGCGCAAAGCACGCATAATTTCCTCTTCGGTTATCGTTGAAGGATCCTCAAAGAATTTCTCCATCAACGTTTCATCGAAATCTGCTACGATTTCGAGCATTTTGCTACGCCATTCTTCGCATTCCGCAAGCATATCTGCGGGAATCTCTTCTACGTCGTAGTCTGCACCCATGGTTTCATCATGCCAAAGGATTGCCTTCATTTTGATAAGGTCAACAACCCCCTTGAAGTTTTCCTCAGAACCGATGGGCACCTGTATAGCACATGGATTCGCACCGAGCACGGTTTTCATCTGGCGCACCACTTCAAAGAAGTTCGCACCAGAACGGTCCATTTTGTTCACGTAACCCATACGTGGAACATTGTATTTATCCGCTTGACGCCATACCGTTTCAGATTGTGGTTCTACACCACCCACTGCGCAGTAAGCTGCCACAGCACCATCAAGAACACGAAGAGAACGCTCCACTTCCGCCGTAAAATCGACGTGCCCCGGAGTATCAATCAAGTTGATTTTATACCGCTGACCATTGTATATCCAACTCGTTGTTGTAGCAGCCGAAGTAATTGTAATACCACGTTCCTGCTCCTGAGCCATCCAGTCCATTGTAGCTGCACCTTCGTGCACCTCACCTATCTTATGCGTTTTACCAGTATAAAAAAGGATACGTTCCGATGTGGTTGTTTTACCAGCATCGATATGAGCCATAATACCAATATTACGCGTTAAATGTAAATCTGCTTTTGCCATCTTCTTCGTTATTAAAATTAGAATCTGAAGTGAGCAAATGCACGGTTAGCTTCTGCCATACGATGCATATCCTCTTTGCGTTTAAATGCACCGCCTTGTTCGTTGTAGGCATCCATTATCTCTGCAGCCATTTTGTCTGCCATTGTTTTACCACCACGCTTACGAGCATAAAGAATCAGGTTCTTCATAGAGACCGATTCTTTACGGTCTGCACGAATTTCGGTAGGAACCTGGAAGGTTGCACCACCGATACGGCGAGACTTCACCTCTACTTGTGGAGTGATTTTATCCAACGCATCTTTCCAAATTTCGAGAGCTGTTTTTTCCTCGGTTGCCATTTTACCCTTTACGAGTTCAAGCGCTGCATAGAATATTTCATACGCAACATTCTTTTTACCTGAATACATCAGGTGATTGACAAACTTCGATACTTTGAGGTCGTTAAAAACGGGATCCGGAAGGATGATACGTTTTTTTGGTTTTGATTTTCTCATTTTCTAAATGATTTTCTTCGGTTTGGGTTGCTTCTGTGTTCTTCAACAATCTCTCCAGATTATTTACTCAACCTGTATGCCACTCCTATTGAACCAAAATTATTAAATAAATTATTTCTTCACTGCTGCTTTAGGACGCTTCGCACCATATTTAGAACGACGCTGTGTACGGTTTGCAACACCCGCTGTATCCAAAGTACCGCGAACGATGTGATAACGCACACCAGGAAGGTCTTTCACACGACCACCACGAACCAACACGATGGAGTGTTCTTGCAAGTTGTGACCCTCTCCTGGAATATAAGAGTTCACTTCTTTTGAATTGGTTAGACGCACACGTGCAACTTTACGCATTGCAGAGTTTGGCTTTTTAGGGGTTGTCGTGTACACACGAACGCAAACACCACGACGCTGTGGACATGAATCCAAAGCGGGCGATTTGCTTTTCTCAACCAAAACCTCTCTACCTTTTCTTACTAATTGTTGAATAGTAGGCATTTGTTTGTTTTTTAATTATTATATTATTTACTATTTTTCGTTTTAAGCGGGCGAGCAAAAAGGACACAATACTCCTTTTGCGGGTGCAAAGTTACGAATAATCATCGGAATAGACAAAACGACAACCAACAATTGAACTCCAAACAGCTCAAATCAAGCCTTAATCCCTATTTTTTGACTATCTTTAACGCTCGCAGCATTCCCAAGAGAAAGGAGGCCTCTTCTAAAAGCCTAAAAATGCACCTCTTTTCCACAAGAGAGGTACATTTTTAAACGGTATCAGCGCCGCAAACAAGTCACGGCTATATTATATAAGGAACGCGCGAAGAACCTTAAGCTTCTCCCGAAGGTATCTTAAAAGGGGCAATGGTGCGAGGGTCGCTGGTGTACTGCTCGGGAAGGCATATCTGACCAAAAGAACTTTCGTACTTGCTTAGATTATCCTGGAGAGCCAGCATCAAACGCTTGGCATGCTCGGGTGCAAGCACTATTCTCGATTTTACATTTGCTTTGGGAACGCCTGGAAGGACGCGAATAAAGTCGAGTACGAATTCTGCACTTGAATGCGTGATGACCGCTAAATTGGCGTAAACGCCCTCTGCCACTTCGGGTGACAATTCAATTTGTAACTGATTGTTCGTAGGTTCTTTTGCCATAGTTCTATTGTTTTTTCTAATTAAGGTAGGATAGAGAAACGTTCTCTACACCTTGCAAAGGTATACTTTAGTTTCAATTCCAGCAAATAAAGTAGAAAAAAAGAGAGGGGCATCGTTCATAGGCGCACA
>JAVVVP010000054.1:0-16526 GCA_036652575.1 Bacteroidaceae bacterium | reverse complement strand
CGGAGTCGTTGATGTCAAGTTCTTCCTGTTCAGACTGACGATGATATTTGGATAACACAGGTTTTTACTAGTGCCCCAGAATTTTTGTACTTTTGTGCATGGCTTTGAAAGATTGAGTGAAATTGATTTCAATACTTAAAATTACTCATTTTCTGTGAGATACAGAAACTTTCAAAGCCTTTTTTATTCCTTTCTTTCCGCCTTTAGGTTACTTCCGGAAATTGAGTACTTTTATAGGATGTGTCTATATCAGGGCATCCACTCAAGTACTCCGTCTGTTGGATTGTTTTTTATCCACTCCGTTAATTCGGCATAGGTACGAACTCCTCCTGATAATACCGCCCGATAATAGATAATACCCATAATCTTTTCAGTTTCGGGCGTTTCGTATTTCAAACGTAGGATGGCCTGTCGGGTCTCGTTCGTTAGTACCTCCGAAATTCGTTGGGCCACTTTTTCAAAGTAGCCATCATAAGTAGTGCCTTTCAGAATATGAATCATATCCAACTGCCAGAGTTCTTTACAATCGTCCTCATACCAAGCGTGCCACTCGATGCACTTTTCGTCTGTATCTAATAAATTTCCGTATTCAATACGCTTGATTCTTGGATTTTGTGCCAGCTTCATTATTACCGAAAAGCTTTCAGTAACATTCAATCTTTCTGTATAAATATGAAAATCAATGTCCCGATGCTTTACAAGTAATCCCGTTTTTAGAGATCCGACAAGATTAATAGTCGCTCCTGCATCTTGCCAAATACCTATCACATTGGTATCTTTGATAATCTTCCATGCCTTTTGTTGGTTCTTTACTGCTATTTCTTCTATTTGTTTCATCTTTAATTCTTTTTAGTGTGCAAAATTAGGAAGTATAATGGTTAGCGTATTCATTCGTTCTGTGCAAGACACGCCCTCTTCCGATAAAACGAGATTGCCTGCAAAGCGCGTTCGCATTGCAGGCAATCTCGTTACGGACAATAGTTTGTTGACGATTACATACCGTAACCTAGCGGTGCGATGTAATTGTATACACAACCTGCAAGACCTAGTCCAACGATACCAAGGGTACAGATGAGTAACGCAAGTTTGGTGTATCCATCACTCTGAAAAGAGAGGATGGGCTTGTCGTTTTGGTTGATGTACATTGCTTTGACAATGAGCAAATAGTAATAGAGTGAGATAACGGTATTGACCAATGCGATGAACACCAGTAGATGAAACCCTGCATTGAATGCTGCCATAAAAATGAAAAATTTCGAGAAGAAACCAGCAAATGGAGGAATACCAGCAAGAGAGAACAACGCTATTGTCATCAAAAATGATAACTTCGGATTGGTCTGATAGAAACCATTGTAATCACTTATGTTTAATTTGTCGCTACGTTGCTCCACAATCGAGATGACGGCGAATACAGCCAAGTTGGCAGCGAGGTAAACGAGTAGATAGTAAACGAATGAGGTCATACTCGTAGAGTCTCCACCAATAACACCTAGCATCAAATAACCTGCTTGCGAAATAGCCGAAAAAGCCATGAAACGTTTCAGATTGTTTTGGCGAATGGCAAAGAGGTTGGCGAGTGTGATCGAGAGGATGATGATCCAGAAGAGAATCTCCTGCCAATCATGAACCATTGGCGCAAATACTTTGGCGAGGACAATAAACAATACAAAACCAGCAGCGCCCTTCGAAATCACACTGAGGTAACCCGTTACGGTGGTTGGAGCTCCTTCATAAACATCGGCCGTCCAAAGATGGAACGGAACGAGGGATATTTTGAAAGCCATACCTGTAAAGAAGAACACAAGTGCAATCACTTGAACTAAACTTCCGTTGATGCGTGTTACGACATCGGTGAAGTAGAGTGTTCCGCATGTGCCGTAAATGAGGGAAAGACCATAGAGCAACAAGGCGCTCGAAAAGAGGGCTAGGAGAATATACTTCGCCCCTGCTTCTGCTGAATTGTGGCGATATTTGTCGAATGCAACCAGTGCGGTCATGGGTACGGAAGCTAGTTCTAAACCAATGAAGAAGATGAGAAAATGCCCAGACGAAATCATTAAGTACATTCCAAAGAGGGTAGAAAGCGTGAGGACATAAAATTCACCACGTTTAATCGTTGTATCAGGGCGTTTGAGCCATTCATTTGCCATCAGGAACACAATGATGGTTCCGATGTTGAGAATGGTTTTCATAATCGTCATCATGGGGGTGTAGTTGTACATTCCTCCAAAGGCGATACCAGGTTCGCTCGGAATCGCGGTAGATAGGGTGTGGAGGGTGAGCAGGATAACGGGAAGTGCAGTATTTAGTTTGCTGTTGGAACCGCTCTTGCCACACGCTAAAAGGTCGGCAACAAAGACGAGTATAAGAACTAAGAGCAGTGAAAGCTCCTCGTGCATAAATAAGAACTGTGAATAATCCATTTTTTAGGGAATTATGTGTGAAACAATTGGGGCAACACTGCCACTAATCATATTACTAACCCAGAACGGTGCAATACCGAGTCCTGCAACTGCAATGATAAGGCAGATCACAGAGAAACGTTCGTCCCACGTTGCATCGGTCAACTCTAGGTGGTGCTTGTTGGTACAAGTTCCATAGAGAATCTTTCCAACAAGACGAAGTATATAGACTGCGGTTATAACAATACTAGTGCAGGCGATCACTGTAAGCACACGATGGAAGACATCTACGTGTTGGAAAGATCCAACAAAGATTGTCATCTCGGCAACGAAGCCGCTCAAACCAGGGAGCCCTAGATTGGCAAGACCTGCAATAACGTAGCAAACACTGAGGAAAGGCATAATGCGCATAAGGCCGCTGAGTTCGCGTACGTCGCGGGTGTGTGTCCGTCCGTAGATCATACCGATGAGGGCAAAGAACAGAGCGGTCATAAGTCCGTGACTTAACATTTGAAGAACGGCACCAGTACAAGCAGTTGTGTTGATCATCAAAATAGCGAAAAGCACAAGCCCACAGTGGGAAACAGAGGAGTAAGCATTGATGTACTTCAAGTCGGTTTGTACACAAGCAGAGAACGCACCATAGACTACTGAGATACTTGTTAGTACAAGGAATACGGGAGCCCAGCTCTCGAAACCAGCAGGCATCAAGAACATGGCGATACGGAAGCAACCGTACCCTCCTAGTTTCATCAGTACACCTGCATGAAGCATAGATACGGCTGTAGGGGCTGAAGCATGACCATCAGGACTCCATGTGTGGAAAGGGAAGAGGGCACCCAAAACGCCAAAACCTAAGAACGTAAGCGGGAACCAAATGTTTTGTTGCGCTATCGGAAGGATGTTGTTTTGTGCAATCTCAAGAATGTTCATGGACGTAGCTCCATTGCCGAAGTAGATGCCGAGGATACCAACGAGTAAGAAGGCAGAACCTCCCATTAGCATAAGTGTTAGTTTCATAGCAGCATATTCTTTCTTGCCACTTCCCCATACTCCGATAAGTAAATACATTGGGATCAATGCAATCTCGTAGAACATAAACATCGTAAACATATCTATCGAGATAAAGAATCCAAAGACACCCATTGACAGAAGGGTGAACCAGAGGAAATATTCTTTGGTGAGTGGCTGCAATTTCCATGAAGCAAAAGTTCCTGTGAATACAATGACCGCAGAAAGGAGCAACATGGCTACCGAAATACCATCAACACCTACAGAATAGTAGATGTGGAGCGGAGCAAACCAGACATGGCTTGCGGTATAGAGCATTTCGTCCGCAACTCCTGCCTGTCTATCGGCAAGGAACGTGATAGTGAGGTAAACAGCGAGCGCGAGCAAGGTCGAGCTTCCTGCTACCATCACGCCACGTACGGCGTTTGTCCCCTTAGCCAGCCATAACCCAGCAAGCATGATGAGGGGAATTAGTACGAATAAAGATAAGAAATTCATATCGTCTATTTGGGGTTAAAATATCAATAATAAGATTAGGGCTAATGCTCCGAGTAGGAACACGAAAGCATAGGTCTGAACGCTTCCGCTTTGTAGACCGCGGATGCGTAAACTCGTTGCGTGAGTTCCCCAAGCTAGGAAGTTGAAGAATCCGTCTACCACGTGACGATCGAACCAAGCGATAGGAGTGGAGATGCAACGGAAGATGATGCGATGTGTTACGAACATATAAACCTCGTCCATATAGAAGCGGCGAAGAGCTGCTTGATGGAGAGCGGGGAACATTGACTGCAACTTGTCGGCCACTGGTTGACGATCTTTCTTGTACATATAAGTAGCAAGTAGAATCGACAAGATGGCAATGGCAACACTCGTAATGGCTATTTGTGGGTCAAGATGAATGTCGTAAGCTTGCCCGTTCGCTGTTGCAATATGGCCAAAGGGTATGAATCCTGCTACACATGTTACAGCAGCAAGGAAAATTAAAGGAATCGTCATGGTGAGTGGTGCCTCGTGAGGAGTATGCTCTGCATGAAGTTCTTTATTTTCTGTACCCCAAAAGATACCGTAGTAAAGACGGAACATATAAAATGCGGTCATCGCTGCGATAATCGTCATGATCCAACCCATGGCGGGACTATAATGAAAACAAGCAGCTAGGATCTCGTCCTTACTGAAGAAACCCGAGAAGGGAGGTATTCCAGCAATCGATAAACAAGCGATAAGGAACGTGATGTGTGTGATGGGCATATACTTGCGCAAACCACCCATCGCATTCATTTCGTTAGAGTGTACCGCGTGAATGATACAACCTGCAGCAAGGAAAAGCAAGGCTTTAAACATAGCGTGTGTGAAGAGGTGGAACATGGAAGCCATATAGCCTAAGGCATCGTGGTTCTCGTGATTTAGATCCAATCCTACACAAACGCCGAGCGCTACCATCATAAAACCAATTTGAGAGATGGTAGAGAACGCCAGTACTCGTTTGATGTCGCTTTGGCAGCAAGCTACGGAAGCGGCGTAGAAAGCCGTGAAAGCACCGACCCATGCCACCAAGTGAAGTACCTCGATACCACCGTACACTTGTAGTCCTATAAAGAGTGGGAACATACGAGCCACGAGGAATACACCCGCAACCACCATTGTGGCTGCATGGATTAAAGCGCTGACAGGCGTTGGACCTTCCATCGCATCGGGTAGCCAAATATGGAGAGGAAACATAGCACTCTTACCCGCGCCACCAATAAACATTAACCCGAGTGCTAAAGGCAACCAACCCAGATTGGCACCGTCGAGGGTTAGAATATCGCTAAAGTTAAACGAGAACGTGCCTGCGTAGTATCCATAAATAAGAATACCAATAAGAAAACCTAAGTCGGCAAAACGAGTGACGACAAAGGCCTTTTTTGAAGCCGATACGGCCGCAGGAAGGGTGTAGTAGAACCCAATGAGCAAGTAGGAAGACACGCCCACGAGCTCCCAAAATAAATACATTTGAAAGATGTTGGTCGCAACAACAAGTCCTAGCATAGACATCGAGAAGAGGCTTAAGAACGCATAGTAGCGTTGGAACCCTCGTTCGCCGTGCATATAGCCAAGCGAGTAGATGTGAACCATCAAACTAACGGTTGAGATCACGACAAGCATCATCACAGAGATGGGGTCGATTAAGATACCGAGGTCAAAGTGAAGCGTATCGGTGAAGGGGAGCCACGTGAAGTTGTAAGGCATCACGGTTTGGTACACGCCTTCGGCTGTCCGCGGAGCGGTAAAAAAGGAGTAAGCGGTCAAGTAGGAAAGCACAGCGACCGTACCAATACTGCACGTGCCAATGAGGCCTGCTGCTTTATGGCTAAACCCTTTTCCTGCTATTCCTAACACGAGAAACGTGAGGAACGGCAGTAGTAATATTAATAATGTATATTCCATAAAATCATTTCTTTCTGAGAGATTAGTATAAGTCCGTGTTTTACCACTTCAGTTTCTTTAGGTTCTCAACACTGATGCTATTTAGGTTACGATAAATGTTTATCATAATAGCAATTGCTATCGCGGTCTCTGCCGCTGAAATGGCGATAGAGAAAAGTGCGAAAAAGTAGCCCTCCTGACTGTTGGGGAAGATCATACGGTTGAACACGGCAAAGTTCAAATCAGTAGCGTTCAGCATTAGCTCGATAGAAAGGAGCATGGCCAACGTGTTCCGACGTGTGAAGAATCCGTACATTCCTGCACCCATCATCACGGCCGATACGATAAGGTAATATTCTATTTGTATCATAGCATTAACGTTTTCTAGCGATGAGTAAACCTCCAACGATGCAGGCCAAAAGTAGAATACTGACGGCTTCAAAGGGAAGCACGTATCCATACTTGTCGGAGCTTAGCATCGCGGTTCCGATTGTTTTAATACTAATTTCGCTGGTTGGTGTTGTTTGAAGAACTGCTGCAAACTGGTGTGTAAGCAGAATAAAGAGAACGATCACGGAACCCACTAAACAAGCAATAGCACTTGCTATAATTTTGCTGATAGAAAGTTTTTTGGTCTTCTCTTCTGCACCACGTGTGAGCAGGATTGCAAAAACATAGAGCACAACAATACCTCCAGCATATACCATCACTTGGACGGAACCGAGGAAGGTGTAACCCATCAGAAAATAAAGCCCTGCCACGCCAAAAAGGACAAACAGTAAGTAAGTCGCTGCGCGCATAATGCGTGAGGTTGTTACTGTCATCACAGAGAAGACGGCGATAATAGCCGCCAGCAGGAAGAAAATTATTGATTCAGCATTCATAGTCGTTATTTCTTTTCCATTAAAGTGCTGCCTTCTTTGTTGAGCGTGAGAATCAGCTTCTCGCGATCGAAAACAGCGTTTTCATATTCTTGACTAAACTCGATGGCTCCGTGAGGACAAGCGTTCACACAGAGTTGGCAGAACATACACGAACCTAGGTTGTATTTATACTTCACAAGACGTTTTTTCTTCTTTCCGTCTTCTGTTTCGTAAAATTCAGTCTCTACGTTTAGGGTGCCATTGGGACACGCCATTTGGCAGAGTCCACAACCAATACATTTGTGCTCATTGTTTTCATTGTGAGGCATACAGAGACTACCCCGAAAACGGTCGAACATTTTCAGTTCTTTGCGATTCTCTGGGTATTGTTCCGTAGACTTCTTGCGGCAGAACACTTTCATAGAAGTCTTCATACCGATCGCCAGCGTTTTAATGCCGTGGAACAATCCTTCGAAATAATTATTGTTATTCATAATTTGCTTCTTTAATTAAAAGTGTAGTCCGTAAACCACGATTAGTACCATAAGAATAAGGTTTATCATACTGATCGGCACAAGATATTTCCATTCTAACGCAAGGATTTGATCAATGCGCAAACGAGGGAACGTCCAACGAAGCCACATCAATAGGAATACCACGAAGAAGGATTTGCCAAAGAACCATACAAAGCCTGGAATAAAGTCCATCGCGGTATTGAAACCGTCTAAACCTGCTAGGTGCAAAGGCATCCAACCCCCTAGGAAAAGAGTGGCAGCGATGGCAGCTGTAATAAAGAGGTTGAGGTACTCTGATAGATAGAAGAATCCAAAGTGCATACCGCTATACTCCGTGTGATAACCTGCTGTTAACTCACTTTCCGCCTCTGGTAAGTCGAATGGACCGCGATTACATTCTGCATTTCCTGCAATCAGATAAATGAGGAATGCGATAACCGCAGGAATATGTCCTTTGAACAAGTTCCAACAGTCGCTCTGTCCTTCAACGATTTCAGAAAGTTGCATCGTTCCAGTGAGCACAATCATGGTAAGCATGGTCATTCCAATAGACAATTCATAACTAATGATTTGTGCACCACTACGCATGGCGCCGATCAAGGCATACTTGTTGTTACTACTCCAGCCTGCCAGTAGAATGCCTACAACACCTATACTGGATGCCGCTAACAAGAAAAAGACACCTACGTTGAAGTCTAAAATTTCAGCACCTTTATTCCAAGGTAGGCAAGCAAACGTAAGCATGGAAGCCACGATAACCATAAAAGGTGCGAGAGAATGGAGAAAACGATCTGTTTTACGCAGCTCGATAATCTCTTTGGTGAGCATCTTCAATACGTCGGCAAAGACTTGGAGACCTCCCCATTTACCTACACGCATCGGACCGAGGCGACACTGAAACAATGCACAGACTTTGCGCTCCATATAGATGAGGGCAATCGCGAGGCAAGCATATAGTGTGATGATGACAACTGCCACCACAACACATTCTATTATCACAGCTGCTAGCTCTGGCAGAACCGAGCAAAGCAAGGTGTGAATCCAATTTGTTACTATACTAAAGTCAAACATATTTATTTAGCTTTTTAACGGTCAATATCTGGTACAACATAATCGAGAGTTCCACCGATTGTTATCAAATCGGCTATTTTACCACCGCGACAAGCCGTATCCATGGCTGCAACGAGTGGCAAACCTGTACTACGATAGTGCAAGCGGTACGGAAATTTATCACCATGACTTTCGAGGAACACTCCAAATTCACCACGGCTCCCTTCTACCGCTTGGTAGTAAGTGCCTTCTGGTACTTTGATGATGGCTTTCATCTTCTCTTGATAGTTGCCTTCTGGTATGTTATCGATGAGAGTTTCAATAATGCGTAGACTTTCTTGTATTTCGTCCATACGAATCATATAGCGAGCGAAGGAATCCCCTTCTGTACGTAGCATTTCGTTGAACCCCACTTTGTCGTAAACGCCATAAGGCATTCGCTTGCGCACGTCATTACTCCAGCCAGAAGCACGTCCAGTGCCACCTGTGCAGCCGAGTGAAATCACGTCTTCTCGAGAAAGAATACCCACGCCTTCCATACGATTGCGAGCAATAATATTATCTGTAAAAATATCGTGATATTCTTTTACGATCTTGCGCATATAAGGAATGAATTTCTTCACTCTCCCTACGAAGTTCGGATGTATGTCGGCTTGTACACCCCCAATGGTGTTGTAGTTCAGAATCAGGCGACCTCCGCAAGTTTCTTCGAGCATATCGAGAATGGTTTCACGTTCACGGAACCCATAAAAGAATGCGGTCAGAGCACCTAAGTCCATACAGAGACAAGAGTAAAACAAAAGGTGAGAGTCTATACGTTGTAACTCGTCCATAATGGTACGAATATACTGTACGCGTTCGCTCACTTCTACGCCTATCGCTTTTTCTATACACAGACACAGTGCATGGCGATTCTGCATCGCTCCAAGATAGTCGAGTCTGTCTGTCAGGGCTAGCGTTTGAGGATAAGTTAGGTTTTCGTTCATTTTCTCAATGCCACGATGCACGTATCCGAGATGTGGATCGATCTTTTTCACGGTTTCGCCTTCTAGTGAAACGCGAAAATGGAGCACACCGTGTGTGGAGGGGTGCTGAGGCCCTACGTTTACAACGTATTCATCCTCCTTAAAAATAATGTTTTCTTTATTCCCGATTGTTCCGTCCGCATGAAGCTCTAATTCGTGTGTCGTGTCCTCCGTGCTTTCGTTTGTCATCACGAGTGGATTTTGCTTTTGGGGGTCGTCATCCTTGCGGAAAGGGAATCCGTTCCAATCGTTACGCAGATAGATGCGACGAAGGTCGGGGTGATTGAGGAATTGAATGCCGTAGAAATCGAACACTTCGCGTTCGTAAATGTTGGCAATTTTCCAGATGTCGCAAACCGTAGGAATTTCAGGTTTTTCGCGTTGGGTGGTAGCCGTTTTCACGGTGATGCGTTCGCCTGTATGGGTGCTCTCTAGTTGATATACAACTCCGAGACCTCCTTCTTCTCCCCAATCCATTCCGATCAGATTTTCGAGAAAATCCATCTTCTTTTCATGGCGCAGTTTAAGCATCTCTGCGTGTAGAGAGGCTGGATCTATAGTTAGAATGTTTTCTATTGTCATACGTTGTCCTCCTTTCCTGTGGTTGGTCTTTTCTCTTTCTTGTTTACGGTGCCGAAGAAGTTTTCCACCTTGATTTTTCTTTGAAGTTGCATCATCCCATAGAGAAAGCTCTCGGGGCGTGGTGGACAACCAGGAATGTATACGTCTACTGGAATTATTTTGTCAACGCCATTTAGAACGTGGTACGATTTGGTGAAGGGACCACCGCTTACGGCGCATCCTCCTACAGCAATCACATACTTCGGATCTGCCATTTGGTCGTAGAGACGTTTGAGTACAGGTGCCATTTTGTTGGTGATGGTTCCGCAAACCATAATGATGTCTGCTTGACGAGGAGAACAACGGGTTACCTCGAATCCGAAGCGAGCCATATCGTAGCGAGCGGCACCGATTGCCATAAACTCAATACCGCAACAACTTGTTGCGAAAGTCAAAGCCCAAGGTGAATTACTGCGCCCCCAGTTGACAAGGTTGTCAAACTGTGTGACAATTACGTTCGCGCCTCCTGCGTTCAGTTCTCCAACGAGTTTTTCGAATGTCTCGTTATCCTTAAATTCATCGTACGGAATACTTTTGATTTTAGGTTTCTTCATTATTTCCATTCTAAAGCTCCTTTCCTCCAAGCATACGCTAAGCCTAGAACTAGAATAAACAAAAAGAACACAACGCTCAAAAGTCCAGAAGGGCCCAAGTCGCGTACGACTACTGCCCACGGAAATAGAAACATCGTCTCCACGTCGAACATCAGGAATAGAATAGCAAAGAGGTAGTAGCCTATGCGAAATTGCATCCAAGATTCGCCTCGCGTAGGAATACCACATTCATAAGCTTCGTTCTTTTGCGCATTGTAGGAACGAGGCGCAATGGCTTTTGCCAAGGCGATCACGATGCCTACGAACGCAATACCTGTCAACAGAACGGTTACTAATAGGGTAAAGTTCATAGATTTATATTGTTATTGTTTTTGATTTGATGCTTCTCTTCTCTTTGCGCGTGCTGCGCAGCTCTTTTCGTATGGACGAGGATTTGTATCCGCCCTTCGTTTGGGTAGGGGGTTACGTTATGCCAACAAGAACAGTCGGCATATTCGCGTGGTACAAATGAGTTGTAAGTCCCTGTGTAGGGGCTGATAAATAGATTCTTTTTCACGTGACTCGTCTTAGGACGGGCAAAGTTACAAAAAAATGATTGTGTTTGCCATCTCTACATAGCAAAAGTTTCATCCTACACCTATATTTATAGATTCGTAAGCCTTTCCTTCTTGTTTTTTTGTCTCTATCTTGTTTTTTAAGTGGCGTTAGCCCTTCTGAAAGGAGTTTTAAAACACGAAAAAGAAAGAAAGAGAGAACTTTTATTAAAAAAAGGATTGATTATATAGACTTTATGTTTGTTTTTTCTATAACTTTGCATATGACAGATCTATAACAAAGAAATGCCAAAAGAAGAAATCTCTCAAAAAACATCGTGTCATGAATCAGATTTCTGCTTTTTGTGTCAAGAAATGAGGAATAGAAATGAAACAACAGACGCTGCATTCTATAATGGAAAAAAAGAAAAACAAGGCAGCTTATGGATTACATGAGGCAATACTGAGCACCTTACCCATAGGCATCGAATTATACGATAAAAACGGAATCTGTACATTTGCGAACGCTGCGGATGTTCAGTTGTTTGGTCTTGAAAATAGAAAGAATCAGACGAACGGAACCGTCAATCTATATAGCAATCCTTTTTTAGAACAGAATCAGAAAGAGCAAATCAAGCAAGGGCTGGATGTTGTCTTTCGGTGTCATGTTCACCCTTCGCAACACGCTGAAAGTCGAGATATTGAATGCCGTGTAAGAGCCGTCAGAAATGATGCGGGAGAAATGGAACAATACGTTTTGGTGGCAATCGATGTTACGAACGAAATGAACTGTCATCGCAAATTAGCAAGTCGTATCCGAGTGCACGAGTTGGTACTCAACAACGACGTGTCGGGGGTTGTCATTCTCAATAATGATTATAGGGTGGAATGGGAGGATGTGGAGCATGTGTTTGGAGATATTGCAAAAGGGATTTATACAAAAGGTAGTTTGTGCTATCACTGTTTTGGCCTAAGCGAACCGTGTTCTGGTTGCCCGATTTCTCAATCGATGAAAACAAACCAGAAGGAGGTTTTTGAACGCTATATAAGAAGATTGAATATGTATTTTACCGTGGTGGCAATCCCCATACTAGAGCATGGTGTGCGTAACGGAACGATTATCAGAATAAGCGACATCACAAAACAAAAAAATACGACAAGGGCATTAAAGGAAGCACTCAGTCGTGCGGAAGAAAGCGATAGACTTAAAAGTGCTTTTCTTGCCAATATGAGCCACGAAATACGTACACCGCTGAATGCCATTGTGGGTTTCTCTAGTCTTTTAGTCGAATCGACAGAACAGCATGAGAAAGAAGGATACTGTAGAATTATTGAGGAAAATAATGAGCGACTGCTATGCCTTATTGGTGACATTCTAGACCTCTCCAAGATGGAGTCGGGATTAGCTAAATTGGTTCGCGACAAAGTAAGTGTCAAAGGAATTATGGAAGAGGTCTTTCAACAGTTCTGTTCAAGTATGCCGAACGATCAAGTGCAACTTCTTACAGAATTTCCAGAGAACGAGGATACGATAATCGCCGATAAAAAAAGACTGATGCAAGTAATGTCTCACTTCTTGACCAACGCCATCAAGCACACGTCGAAAGGCAGTATCACCATTGGCTACACACTCGAAGCCGACCTCGTAAAACTTTGGGTGAAAGATACGGGTATCGGTATTTCAGAGAACAATAAAAGTAGAGTATTTGGCAGATTCGAGAAGTTTGATGATTTTGCACAAGGCACGGGGCTCGGTTTGAGCATCTGCAAGGCCATCGCGGAGGCAGAAAATGGTGACATTGGTTTCAGTTCTACGATTGGAACGGGCTCAACCTTTTGGATTGCTTATAAATTAGCGATCAGAAACAAGACCAAACGATATGTACATTAATTCTTATGGCATGATGAAAAAACGATATATTCTATTTCTTACCTTTCTGTGTTCCTTGGCGTCGATTGCTTCGGTTCGCGAAACGGGCAGTAGTGCCGTTTACGGTAAGCACAAAGTCATCGCTGTCGGGGATAGTAATTTCCCGCCGTATGAGTTCCTGAATGAAAAAGGAGAACCCGATGGGTTTTGCGTAGAGCTTTTCAAGGCCATTATGGAGGAAATGGGCGCAGATTACGAAATACATTTGAGTACTTGCGAGCAAGCGAAACAGCAATTGAGAACGGGAGAAGCGAATGTGCTTTTAGGCTCTATCTTTTCGGCAAGAGAAGCGAAGCAAATTAACTTTGGCTTTACACAAAGTGTCTTCAATTACATTCTTGTTGTGCCGCACGATTCGAAAATACACAACCTCAATCAAATACAAAATCTACGAGTCGCACTGCTAAAAGGAGGTGTGGTGGAAACGTTTTTATGCAAAAGTAAAATTGTGGGCCATCCTTTTCTAGTGTCACACGTGGAAGAGGCATTTGCCTTGTTAGCACAAGGCAAATGCCATGTTGTGCTTTGTGAAGATATTGTGGCAGAACATTATAGGACGAGTAATGCAGCCTACGCGAACTTCAAAATTGTGAATGTTGGTATGGAACCGCAAGAGTATCGCTATGCCGTAACTTGGGGTAATGATTCTTTACGTGCCGATATGAACGCGGCTTTCTACAAGCTCGACAACAATGGTGTGCTAGATGACATCAACAATAATTGGTTTTCGGTTTATACAAAAACGTATGTCGTTCAAATGCTTTTCTTTATTCTGTTAGGCATTGCAATCTTTAGTTTAATTGCCGTTATTTTTGTCTACATTTTGCGTAAGCAAGTCAAGAAAGGAACGAGCCGTATTTTCGCCCTCAATAAAACGCTTAAGGTGGCGAAAGATCAAGCGGAACAATCCGATGTGCTCAAAAGTACTTTTCTTGCCAATATGAGTCATGAAATACGTACGCCGCTCAATGCCATTGTGGGGTTCTCTGAATTGTTGCGTTGTGCCGAAACGCCCGAAGAACGTACTGAATATTGGAGCATTATCAATACGAACAATGAGTTGCTCCTTCGCTTAATCAACGACATCTTAGACCTCTCAAAAATAGAGTCAGGAAACTTGCAATATAAGGCTGAAATGTTCGATCTAGCTCCTTATTTTAACGAACTAGCTACAGCCATGCGCTATCGCATCAACAACGCCGATTTAACCCTCGAAGTAGAGAACCCATATAGCTCTTGCATCGTATCGCTTGATAAACAACGTACCGCACAAATCATTACAAATTATTGTACCAATGCCATCAAGTACACGCCACATGGTACCATTAAAATGGGCTACCGTTCCGAAAAAGAGAGCATTTATATCTATGTGAGCGATACGGGCATTGGCATTGCAGATGAAAAGAAGCCTAGAATCTTTCAACGCTTTGCAAAATTGGATGATTATGCCCAAGGCACGGGACTGGGATTGAGCATTTGTAAGGCGATTGTGGAGTTGACGGGAGGTAGCGTAGGTTTTGAAAGCGAAAAGGACAAAGGTTCTACGTTTTGGGCGCGTATCCCGTGCAAAACCACAATCTCATCGGATGTCCCAAACGGAAAAAAGAAGGACGAAGTTCCTGAAGAAGAGACGATGAGTTCCTCCGATTTGATGATGGCTTCGAGCGTTAGCATTCTGATTGCAGAAGACGATAACGATTGTTTTAAACTTGAATCTAAGATGCTGCAAGAATTTAGTGTCGATCGTGCCAGAAACGGAATAGAGGCGATCACGATGGTGAAAGCAAAAACATACGATGTAATCCTAATGGATTTGCGTATGCCTAAAATGGACGGCTTGAGCGCGGCCAAAATCATACGCGAAACCAATCAACAGACTCCCATCATCGTTGTTGCTACAAAGGCTTTTGAGGACGACCGAGAAAAAGCGTTGGCGGCAGGATGTAACAATTTTATAATGAAACCCCTCGTGAAAGAGGAACTTCTTAAAATCATTATAGAAAGTCTATAATCAAGATACAAATCGATTTATTTACAATTCAATAATTATAAAGTTATGATGATGAAACATTTACTAGTATCATTTCCTCTTCTTGGACTTCTTCTGATGTCGTGTGGTGCCGCGTTTAAGTCGGCAACGATAACCTACGACTCTATCTCTGTAAAGGATTCTTGTGTGATCAAAGCGGGCGAAGTGCTCGGCGATTACAAGTTGACGTTTGACTACCCAACGAGTGGCACCGAAGAGCAACAGACTTGGATACGCCAATGGTTGGCTCTTGAAACGGTGGATTGTGCCGATTCGATTGCAGCTACCCCTGCAACAACGGCAAA
Organism: Bacteroidaceae bacterium; assembly: GCA_036652575.1. Classification (GTDB taxonomy): domain Bacteria; phylum Bacteroidota; class Bacteroidia; order Bacteroidales; family Bacteroidaceae; genus Alloprevotella. The sequence continues at coordinate 1,282 of JAVVVP010000054.1, read as the reverse complement.
AGCGTATAAAGCAGCCGCCGATAAAGTATACAAAGGGAAACTAGACGATATGAAAGCAATGGCGGCTTTTGCATCGAAAGCGTATTTGACACAATATAAAAAAGAAAACGAGGATTTCAATTATGCTTCGAATTACAGTTCCGATAAAAATATTCGCATCTTGTTCAATGCGTCCAATCTGATCACTTATCTCACAACGAGCTACAATTATACGGGAGGCGCTCACGGTTCTTCGATAAAGGAATTCAACTCTTTTTCTTTGACAGACAACAAAGTGCTCACGTTGAACGATATGATTCGTGAAGCCGACCAACCGAAAGTACGTGCCATGATTATTGCAGGGCTTCAAGACTACTTTGAGATAAAAACATTCAATGAGCTAAAAAATCAGTTGATGGTAGCAGAGGGATGCGATACGGAACAAACCATACCGTTCCCTATTGGCAATCCTGGACTCACGAAAAAGGGGATTACCTTTACCTATGGCCAGTATGAAATTGCTTGTTATGCAGCGGGTATGCCCGAAGTTACGATTCCTTACAAAAAGATAGGACTCTATTTGAAACCTGATCTTCAACTTCTGTTGAAAGATTATCTTCAAAAATAAGAACGGGATCTTAACGCCTTTTTTGCACAACGCAACAAGAGTGCACTCTATACACAACAAGAGTGCGCTCTTGTTGTGTATTTTCTAAAAAGAAGGAGGAAAGATTAATATTTCTTTCTTTTTAGGACGCAGAGAAGTACTGAGAATCGCGTGAAAGTCACCGCGATCTCCTGCGAGTCGCGCGAGAAGGACAACTATCCCTAGGCTTGTTTTAATTAGATGCCGCTTTTTGAAACGTACCCTAGGACTTGTTCTCTTTTTTGAGTCTTCGCGAATGCGCTTTTTCGAGCAAAAATGCGCGAATAAAGCGCCAGAATGTAAACAAACCTAAAGAAAACAGTGTTTTAAGGGCTTGAAATCTTAAAGTTTCTTTTCTTGCTTTTCCTTCGACGCTTCAAAAATCCTTTTTCTTTGCCTTTTTTGGTCTAGTTGCGAGCTGGAGACCTCTCAAAACGCTTACCTCTTGAGGCTTGTTTTGTTAGCGTTTTTTATGGTTTGGTTTGGAGACATTTTGATTCTTACAGCTCCTTTTTTGAACTCCTGTAAATGGGATGATTCGTAATGCCGAAAATTAGTCTTTTATCGTGTGTGTTTTTTAAGGAATAAAACAATGCGTCTTTATGTCCTTAGAGATGAGCCAATTCCGAAAAGAATTTAGCAAATTATCTTCTTGAT
>JAVVVP010000053.1:0-17242 GCA_036652575.1 Bacteroidaceae bacterium | reverse complement strand
ACGCGTCTTAGCCCCTTCCACAAGTTATCATCGAAAAAGGAAAAGAGGCTGAATCCAACACCATCGGTTGATTCAGCCTCTTTTCCTTTTTCGATAATAGCTTTTACGGATGATCCTTACGGAATTCTTTCATCCGTTCCTCCATTGCAGGATAAAGTTCCTCTCGCATACGACTCGTACAACCCCGAATACCTTGTCGCTCGGCTCCCGTGGTCGATAGCGAAATGCTACTCACTCCATAATACATTAGTTCCTGCATAAGCTGTCCGCTCGTTAAACCAGGATAACCAACTGTAAAGAAGAAGCCACCTTCTACGTCAAGATCCAAATCTTTATCGTAAGTAACGTAGAATCCGTTGTCTTTGAAAATCTGGATCATTTTAGATGCATGGTCTCGATAAGCGGTTGTATCGCAAACAAAATCTATTTTTCCCTCTACGCTCTGGCGTAACATCTCTGCCATAGCATATTGCGTCGTATGGGTTACACCACTCGTTATCATATACATAATAGACGCTATGAACGTAGAACCAAAGATACCCGCATCATCATAACGCTCCGCCAACAACGGATAATGGCGATCAAACAATTTATCGGAAATACACGCAAGAGCGATACGCTGACCCGCATAACTAAAAATCTTTGAAGCGGAAAGCATCAAAATATAATTGTCTGTATAGCGAGCGACCGTAGGAGGATAAGGAGCCTCAAAAGGTTTGCCCAACGATTTGCGATAATCCATACAGAAATAAGCAAGATCTTCAAGCACAATGGTATCGTATGCAGTCGCTAATTCACCAATAATCTGAAGCTCGCTCTCTTGCAAACATATCCAAGCAGGATTATTAGGGTTACTATAAACAATAGCCGCTATATTTCCTTTTAAAAGGAACGCTTCTAGTTTCTTCTTTAACGCTTCCCCTCGATAGGCTTGTACATCAAACGACTCCCACTTTGCACCAATGATACGAAGTTGTGACTTTTGAATCGGAAAACCTGGATCGATAAAAAGAACGGTATCCTTTTGCTTACTAAGTTGTGTTGTCACAAGAAAGGAACCATAACTTGCCGCCACACTTCCTACGGTTGGTAAGAAATCACGAGGAGGCATCTCTAAGTTCATAAAAGCTTTCACAAACTTTGAAGCCGCCTCTTTCAGTTCAGGGATACCTGCTGCCGCAGGATATTGAGATCCCACACCTGCATCTACCGCCTTTTTCTCTGCTTCACGGCCAATCACGTTAGCAGGCAAACCTGGAGAACCTTGATCCATACGAATAAAAGGAAGCCCCGTACGCGTTTCTAACGTTTGAGCAAGCAATAGAACCTCTCCAATCGTTGCATTCGCCACATCCGTAATATGGAGTTCTTTAGCAACATTGCTTACTAAGTCTTCACTAAATAGTTTCATTTCTTTTACTTTTGTGCCGCTTTACCAATGGCAAGAGCTTTTATATTTGCTTCTACAATAGCCTCCCCCTTATTTGCAAAGATACGACGTACCGCATTTTCTATTTTATCGTAATCAATTCCTAGCGCCTTCTGGGCCGCTCCAAGCAAAATCACATTGGCGGAGCGAGGTATATCATTATTTTTTGCCAAGCTTTCAGCATCAATATTTATCACATTCTTCAAATTTGCCAAATCTTTTTCAATCACATCCACATCTGGATAGTTGACAATATTCACGAAAGGCGTTGAAGCTGTAATAATCCATCCTTCTGGTTTCAAATAAGGAAGATAACGAAGAGCTTCCATCGGTTCCAGCGAGATGATAACATCGCAAGCTCCTTTGGGTATGAGGTCAGAAGCAATAGGGCTTGACGAGATGCGAAGGTTTGATTGCACATCACCCCCTCTTTGGCTCATACCATGAACCTCTGCTTGCTTGATGTATAAGTTCTCATTCATGGCAGCTTCGCCAATGATGGTTGCAACAGAGAGGATACCTTGTCCTCCCACACCGCATAGTATAATATCTGCTTTCATTTTTCTTTTACTTTTTTACTGCAGCACGTTTTGCTTTATTATGACGTGCCAATGTTTGAATACATTCACGACGTGGAATAATCACACTAAGTCCTTTGTACTCCACTTCTTGACGAATAACACGCGTGATTTCATCCATATTTTTGGGTAATGGAACCACAACATGTAAATGTTCTGGTAAAACGCCAAGACCTAGACAGATGGCTTCATACTTATTCAGTCCAGCAGAATCCTGACCACCCGTCATCGCCGTGGTTAGATTGTCGCTGATAACAACCGTTATGTTTGCATTTTCATTGATCGCATCAAGAAGTCCTGTCATACCACTATGTGTAAAGGTAGAATCACCAATGATTGCGATAGCAGGATAGAGACCCGCATCTGCCGCACCTTTTGCCATCGTGATACTCGCTCCCATATCTACGCAACTAGCCAAAGCACGAAATGGAGGTAACGCACCCAGCGTATAGCAACCAATATCTCCAAAGATACGAGCGTTTTCGTATTCCGCAGCCACGGCATTCAGTGCCGCATAGACATCGCGATGCCCACAACCCGCACAGAGAGCGGGCGGACGAACGGTTACATCTTTACAAGAAGGCAAAGCCTCCTTTTCGCCTAAACCAAACGCCTTCGCAACAGAATCTGGAGTAAGTTCTCCCGTACGTGGTAACTCACCAGATAGTTTACCTTTTATGGTCTTAACACCATCCAACACTCCGCGAAGTTGCTCTTCAATAAAAGGTTGACCTTCCTCGATGACGAGTATCTCTTCACACATTTTACTCAATTCGTTAATCAACGTGTGGGGTATTGGATATTGCTTAATCTTAAGCATTGGAAACGTGATACCTTCTGAAAAATTCTCTTCTACATAATTACAAGCTATACCAGAAACGATTACACCTGTTTTTGCTTTACCTGAAATGAGCAGGTTACGCCCCTCTTCTTCCGAACGACGAACTAACTCGGGCTGCATCGCGCAAAGCAAATCGTTTTTGCGACGAGCGTTGACAGGCAACAAGACCCAATCTATAGGTTTTGAATCAAAATTAAGGCTATTCTCGGAACGCTTTTCAGCAAGAGTTACCACGGCACGAGAATGTGCCATACGCGTCGTAACACGAAGTACTACGGGCAACTTGAGTTCTTCACTCATATCAAAAGCATCACGTATCATATTGTAGGCTTCCTGCTGATTGCTTGGTTCTAAAAGAGGAACCATTGCAAACTTAGCATAAAAACGAGAGTCTTGCTCGTCTTGTGAAGAGTGCATCGAAGGGTCGTCAGCAACGACAAGCACCAAACCACCATTCACACCCGTCATAGCAGAGTTTACAAAAGGATCTGCACATACATTTACGCCAACGTGCTTCATACAAACCATTGCACGTTTTCCCATATAGCTCATTCCGAGAGCAGACTCCATCGCTGTTTTCTCGTTTGTACTCCATCGGCTATGCACTCCACGTGCTTGCGCATCCTTACTTTCTTGTATAAATTCGGTGATCTCCGTAGAAGGAGTTCCGGGATAGGCATACACGCCCGAGAGTCCCGCATCAAGAGCTCCCTGCGCTATAGCTTGGTCGCCCAAAAAAAGTCTTTTATCCATTCCTTTTATTTAATTACATTCGTAAATTACAACTCCTCATCATACCACCATCGTATCGCCGTACAACTCCGAGGTCTTGTTTACGTCTTATTTATATTCTTCTAATGCCTCTACGCACTGATTTAAATCCTTTGGACGAATAATAGCAGAACTCATACTTTCATTTTGGAAAGCATACATATAGTCTACGGATACATTTTTTTTCGCCAAATGTTCCAATACTTTTGTTAGAGAGCCCGTTGTATTTGGACAATTTACACGCACCACATCGGTAAGAATTGCTGCCAAACGCGCCTCTTTCAGCACAAGACAAGCAGCCTCTACCTTGTCTACGATAAGGCGAAGCAAGCCAAAATCACCACTTTCAGAAATACTAAAAGCAAGAATATTGATGCTATGTTCTGCCAGCACTTTCGTTATTTCGTTCGTTCGTCCCGCTTTATTCTCCATAAAGACAGAAATCTGCTTAATCGTTCTACTATTTTCCATCACTCATTCCGTTATTGATTGCTACTTATTTTAGGATTCTCTTGTCTATTACGTGCTTGCTCTTTCCTTGCGTGCGTTCAATACTTTCTGGTTCCACAAGTTTCACATCGGCCGCGATACTCAAGACACTCTTAATCGCATTGGCAAGCTTTTTACAAAGCGCATTCATCTCACTGATTTCATCGCTATAAAAACCTTCGCGCACCTCTACTTGAATTTCCAACGTATCTAGATTGTTTTTGCGATCAACCACCATCATATAATAAGGTTCAAACTCGCGCATACTCAAGATAACGCTTTCTACTTGTGATGGGAATACATTGATGCCTCGAATAATAAGCATATCATCACAGCGTCCCATAATGGGGCTCATACGTACATTCGTACGCCCACAAGAGCACGTTCCACCAACCAAACTCGTTAAGTCTTTTGTACGATAACGGAGCAAAGGCATCGCTTCTTTCGTAAGCGTTGTAAAGACTAATTCACCTTGCTCGCCATAACCAAGAGAGCGAGTGGTTTGTGGATCTATAATTTCTGGGTAAAAGTGATCTTCTGATATATGACTACCATGCTGACATTCACATTCGTACGACACACCAGGACCCATAATTTCGCTCAAACCATATACATTATACGCCTTGATCCCCAATTTCTGTTCTATCTCTTTACGCATATTTTCCGTCCATGGTTCTCCACCAAATCCGCCTATGCGTAGTTTTATTTTAGACAAATCGACACCGAGCTTATCCATCTTCTCACTTAAGTATAAAGCAAAGGAAGGCGTACATGTAAGTACGGTAACGCCCAAATCTTGAAGCAAATGAATATGCTTTTCAGAGTTACCCGTACCCGTAGGTATAATGGTAGCACCTAGATTTTCCACACCATAGTGCATACCTAATCCACCCGTAAAAAGGCCATAACCATAACTATTGCTCACCACATCTTGCTTCGTGATGCCCCACGCCGACAAGCTCCGTGTCATCACTTCGCTCCAAATGTCAAGATCTTTGCGTGTATAGCCCACAATGGTCGGATTCCCCGTTGTTCCCGTTGACGCATGCATACGCACACAATCGTCAGCCGAAGCTGAAAATAGGCCAAGAGGATAATTATCCCGAAGATCTTGCTTTGTGGTAAATGGAAGTTTTGTAATATCTTCTATGGTTTTAATATCACTAGGGGTCAAGTTCATACCTTGCATTTTATTGCGATAGAACGGACAATTGTGATAAACATAATTTACTAATTTGTGCAGACGTTTTCCCTGCAAGTCGCTCATTTCGTCGCGACTCATACATTCTTTATTAGGGTTCCAAATCATTTGGTATTTCTTTGTTGATTCGTTAAACTCAACAAAAGTACAGATAATCACGCAAATGACAAACTTTTTACTCAAGAAAACCCCAAAAGCACAAACAAAAAGCACAAAAACAAGTATTCCTTCTTTTTCATCCAACATGTAGAAATAAGAATCCGTCCATTCTTTGACAAAATAAGACTGCTTAAAAAGAAAGAAACAAAAAAGAAAGCTTGTATATAGATTGAGTTCTTTAAATCAAAGAATTATATTAGTTTTTTTTGTGATTGTATTATGAAAAGTCCAATTATTAAATTGTATATTTGCCGCGATAATAGAAAAACAAACTAACACATGACTATCAAGAAAAATTATTTTGCTGCGCTTTTATTATTGCTATTTGCTGCACCGACAAGTGTGAGTGCCGATGTAATAGGAATAAGAACGGCTGCAGCAACAGGCGAAAAGCTAACAATAGCGCTAAACCTTGGGAAAGCTGCATCCGTCGTATGGAGCAATGGAGAAACACAAAGTTTAATGGCGAACGGGAGTCCACAGCAATTGGATGTAAAATCCGATTCGCTTACCATTTCTACAAATTCTCAAGTAACATCACTTTACCTTCCTGGTAATAAGATTACCGATCTGAATCTCTCGGACGTTTCAAACTTAGAATATCTCTTTTGCCAAAACAATTTATTAACGAGTCTCCTACTAACAAAAGTAACAGAGCTAAAAGAGCTTAATTGTGAAAACAACAAGCTCGAATCTCTTAGCATAAGGCGTAGCGAAAACCTCCTCTCGCTCAATTGTGCTCAGAATCTCCTCAAGACGCTATCCTTTGGAAGCATTCGTAATATAGAGACGCTTATTTGCGCCAATAACCAAATCGAAGACCTCTCGCTAAACAATTTGACGAAGCTCAAACAATTGTGGTGTCAGAATAATAAAATCAAAACCTTGACACTCTACAATCAAACAGAACTTCAAGGATTATATGGATTTAGCAATGAAATGAACGGTATCGTGATGGGCAATAAAGAAAAGCTCACCGAGCTTTGGCTAGAAGATAATCAATTGGATTCGCTTTATCTTGCCACATCACCCGACTTGGAATGTGTAAGTATCAACGACAACAAGCTCAACTATGTGCCTCTTAACAATAAGAACAAAAATGCCCTAAAGTATTACTATTGCTACAATAACTCTTTGTTCTTTAATTCGTTCCCTTCCATCTACGACCGGATTGAATCTAAATATCTGATAACGGCAGTTCTTACGCCACAAAAGCCCTATCATATTACAGACAATTGTGAGATCAACGTACGCAATGATTTTTCGAAAGATCTAACCAATGGTTGGAATGAAACGATGATGCTTCCTTCCACAGTTGTAAAAACAGTGGATAATACAGTGCTACAAGCAGGAAGGGACTACACGTTGTCTCGTAACAAATTTACATTCCTAAAAACTTATCCGGCTATTTACATAGAGACAAGCAATCAAAATTATCCAGACATCACCTTACGTACCGCCAACTTCTCGGTATACGATCCAAGCGTTACGGGTATTGATGGCTCTACGACTACCCCAAACTATGCCTTCAAAATAACAAAAGGAGAATTACAGATTGACAATACAACGCCCATTACGTTAAACATTTGTAAGGTGAATGGCATTCCATTACAGATAAAAACCTTAGCGGCAGGTTCTCATACCATAGCCCTTCCCGCAGGCATTTACATTGTCAACAAACAAACCATTATCATCCCTTAAACACATAGAATAAAAACAGCATAAAGAAATGAACACTCTACATAAGACACTTATAACAGCTCTGCTAGCTATTTCGCCTCTATTCGCCTCTGCACAATATATGCAGCATAAGGAAGATAGCAAAAAAGCAGAAAGAATATCAATCAGCGCAGATACGATCACCTTGGGCTATAACAATGGCATCACCAATCTATCGGTGCTTAGCAACTGCGACTATATCGTGACAAACGAAAATACGTGGTTTAAGATATTAAAAGATCAAAGAGACATGCTAACGCTCTTTGGTTCTTACAATTATGATCAAATGCCTCACATGGGCAGTTTTGTTCTTACCTCAACGAGTGGAAAAACGGTACGCAATATTGTTGTAAAACAAGAAGCCAACACGTCTTCTGACGATCTCACAGGAGATAGACGACTTAAAATAGCTTCTGGAGAAGCAAGTCAAGAACAACCTGGCGAAGGTATCAAACGTACATACGATGAAAACATCAATACGTTATGGCACTCTCCATACAGTGGAACCTCCTTCCCTATCACCCTTGATTATACACTTTCTGGTGATCAGCACGTGGATTATATGATGTATACCCCTCGTCAAGATGGCAATGGAAATGGAAACTTTAATGTAATAACCGTAAGCTATGCGTTAGCAAGTAATCCAGACAACTGGGTAAAATTATCCGATTTTGATTTAAAGGGCTCTTCTAGCACAGAACGTATCAACTTTGGCGAAAATGGATTAGATAATGTGAGCAAAATACGCATCACCATAAATAGTGGCACCTCCAATTTTGCAAGTTGCGCAGAAATGGCTTTCTATCAAAAAGACATGGAAACAGCAACCCTCTTTGCAAACTATTTCTCGGATAATCTTTGTTCTAAGCTCCGTGATGGTGTAACCACAGAAACGCTCAATGAAATAAGCCATCCTTATGTGAAGCAATTAGTTTATTCCATGCTAAATGGTAACTATTCTACGAAATATCGCGTAGGTGAATTTGAAGCTTATCGCCCTGTAGGTGAATTAGCAAACGATTTGCGTACCTCCACCTACAACCGCTACGAGAATCCTACGGGCATCTACTTTAAGAAAGGAGAGAAGTTAGTTCTTTTTGTGGAAGGAATCACAGACGTAGAACCGAAACTCATCATCAAGAGCTTTGGCCCAGAAAGCTATACGGGTGAAGGACAACCTGAAAGTAGCTATTCCTTAAAGAACGGTGTAAACGTTATCACCACCACCAATAGAGGTAATGGGTATATTTCTTATTACACGAGTTCCTTTGCCACGGCTCCAAAGATAAAGATACACTTTGCAATGGCAAAAGAGAACGGTTACTTTGATATGGAAAGAGGTGACACCAATAAAGATTGGGTGGAATTGCTTAAAAATGCTTGCTCTGACATCATAGACGTGCGCACAAAACGGATACAAGTAGCCATACCTACTGCCACTTATAAACAAACATGCCCTACAAAAGGACGCGAACTTGCCATTCTTTACGATAGTGTGATCTATCGCGAACATGAGGTTATGGGGTTACAACAATTTGGACGTGAACCTAAAAACCACCAATTCGCTCGTTGCGTAACTGGCGGTATGTTTGCAGATGGAGTTGGAGCTGCGGCTGCTTATGGAAGCATCGGTGGATGGGCTAATCCCGACAACTTTGATTTTTGGGGATTTGCTCATGAACTTGGACACACCAATCAAGTACGCCCAGGACTTAAATGGGTAGGTTGCGGTGAAACTACGAATAATATCTATTCTGCTTGGGTAAACTTTACGCTCGGTGGCAAATGGTTGCGTTTGGAAGATGAACGTACTGGAGTCAATGATTATGGGAATCTACGTGGCGGACGATTCAACACGTACCTTGAAGAGGGAGTTCGTAAAGGAATTAACTGGCAACTTCAAGATGGACCAGACTATCACGGTAGTGGACTCACTAATGTAACAGTGAACGGAGAAGACTATGATGGCAATAAAACAGGTTCTATTGCAACAACCAAGCGTAATTACGACCACTTTGTAAAAGTGGTACCTTTATGGCAATTACTACTTTATACGCAACAAGCAAAAAAGAGCGTAGGAGCTTATGGTAAAGTGATAGAAGGCATTCGCAACTATAATTATACAAGAATGTCAAACGGTAAAATGCAAATGCTCTTTATGCGCAACTACTGTGATTCTACAGGCATCAATTTCTTACCTTTCTTTGAAAAAGCAGGTATGCTAAAACCAATCAACACGTTCATCGAAGACTATTCAGCAGAATGGCTTAAGATTAACGAGAAGATGATAAGCGATCTAAAAGCCTACGTTGCAGCCAAAAATTATCCAGAGCCAGATGCCGCTATCAATTATATAAATGGTTATAATTGGAAGGTCTATCGCGACAATGCAAAGCTCGTTCAAGCTACGCCTAACGAAGGATGTACTCCTAAGAATGGTCGTATTGAAGTGGACAACAATGTTTGGAAAAACGTAGTCGCTTACGAAACATACGATGCCAATGACAAACTGATTCGTATCTCCATGTTCGGACTCGGAGCAGAAGAAAGTTCATCACGCTATACACAAGTATTATGGCCTACAAATTCTTCTGAAAAATCAGCCTACATTATGGCGGTTGGATTTGATGGAACACGCTATAAATGCTACCAACCCCGACCCTAAAAAGGGTTAAGGGCTCTATCTAAAAGTCTTATGATAAAGTATGTCCTAAAAGGTTCTGTTCTTTTAGGGCATACTTTCATTTAAATAACCTAAATCTTTAAACATGAAAAATAGTATCTTCTTACTTTTACTCTGCTCGATGGCGAGCCATTTATTCGCGTACGATGGAAATAGCCAATATAAAAGTTTCACCACAACAGATGGTACAACCTACACCATCCATTCTGATTCAACGTGGAACGTCAATACGCGAGGAAATCATCGTGCCATCGTTTGGATTAAACAATCGAAAGAACCAATCGCTCTTGTAGACATCGATTGGCGCAGACCCGATCTACGCGTCAACGAGAAAAAAGTCATCGTGGTGAACGCCACAACAGGAAAAGAAATACAAAATGTTGCCGTATTGGACTTAAAGAATGAGCGAGGACGCATTGCGTTCGAAACGCTTGGCAACGGCGGCAAGTATTACATTTATTATATGCCTTACCATTACATAGATGGTTGCTACGAGGCACGCCACCAACCCTATTTTAGTCCCTATCTTAAACCAGAATATGCAGCAAGCAAAGAATGGAGGACTCTTGCAAATAAAAAAGCCGAAACACTCATCGCCGTGAAAGCGGACACCATCGAGTCTCGCCTACTACACGACTTTTGGTCACCGATGGGCATCATCGCCACGGCCTCAGAATGCGCCGCATTATCAGCAACCGAAAAGGGCAATTTTATGCTTTTTACCGAAGATCGTGCCTTCCCCATTCGTTTACCCCAAGCGATCCCTTATCGTTGGGCAGAACGTGGTTCTAAGTCAAGCTTTGAAGGCGACGCTTTGCGAAATGAATACTATACTTGGCAAATCGGTATTTGGGCAAACCAAAAAGAGGTGAAAGACGTAAAAGTGACCTTTAGTAATCTACGAAATGGAAACAGCATCATCTCGCAAGACTCTTTGACCTGCTTCAATACAGGTGGAATAGGATGGGATGGTAAACCGTTGACCTTTACAGTCAATGTCGCAAAAGGAGCTGTTCAAGCCTTATGGTGTGGTGTATCCATTCCTCGCGATGCAACACCAGGTATCTATCGAGGTACAGCAACCGTTAGCACTTCTGCTGGCGATCGCAAAGTCATCAACATCGCCATCCAAGTAAAAGCAGACCTGCTGGCAGACCGTGGTGATGGCGATCTATGGAGACACGCTCGCCTACGTTGGTTAAACTCACAGATAGGACGCAATTACAAAACGGCAGTTCCCTATTCTGCCATGAAAATAAAAGGTCAAAAGATCGAAGCGTCTGGCAAAGAAGTTCGTTTGCAAGGAAACGGATTGCCCCAAAATATTTGCATAAACGGGAAAAAGATATTTTCCGAGCCTCTTGAATTTGTAGTAGAAACGCCACAAGGGAATGTAACCTTTACGGCAAAGAATCTCAGTATAAAACAAATCGACGATGGACGTGCAGAATGGACGGCTTCAACGATAAAAGAGGGCTTTAAGTTCGTGCTCAATGCCTTTATGGAATTTGATGGCTACGCTCGCTACACGGTTTCTCTATCGACCGTCAACGGTGAAGTTGCCGTCAACAATGTATACCTTCAACTAAAGTACACGCCCTATTCTTCTGCCTATTTTATGGGGATTGGGCAAGGTGTGCACGGGGGGTATACCCCCGAACAACTGACGTGGAAATGGGAAGGTCCTTATGATAGCTTTTATATCGGAGGTCCCCAAGCCGGTACGCATATAGAACTTCGTGGGGCTTCATATCAGGGTCCTTTGCAAGGCGACTATAAAGTAGACACCCCCTTATCATGGGCAAACAACGGAGCGGGAACCGTAGAACTACTCAAACACAAAAAGGGAGAGGCTGCCACCCTCATTGCACAAAGTGGGAAGCGAACCCTAACAGCACAACCCCTAAATTACGAGTTCTCTATTCTTACAACACCAGTACGTGAACTCGACTTTAAGAAGCAATACAGTCAACGCTACTACCATGCAGATCCTGCTTTTTTTGATGAAGCAGCAAAACAAGGAGCCAATATCTCAACTATTCATCACGCCCAAACACTAAATCCCGTTATCAACTACCCTTGGTATGTACGCCAACCGCTTATCGACTACATCAACGAGCAACACACAAAGGATCGAAAAGTCAAACTCTACTACACCATACGCGAACTCACGACACAAGCCACCGAAACCTACGCTTTCAAAAGTTTAGGAAATGAAATTTACAAGCCAGGAAACGGTTATGGATACACTTGGCCACAAGAGCACCTCATTGACAATTATAGTTGCGCGTGGTACACCGCCTTACCCAAGCAGGATGCAGATGCCTCGCTTGCCACATCCGCTTTTTCGCGCTATATAAATTATTACCTCGAAGGGTTACGTTGGATGCTTGAGAACTACAAAATAGATGGCATTTATATGGACGATGTCTCGTTCGATCGCACCGTAATGCAACGTATGCGTAAAGTCATTGAGCGTTATCGCCCTGGCGCACTTATTGACTTACATTCCAATACGGGTTATTCCATTGGTGCCGCCAACCAATATGCCGATTTTATGCCTTATATCGACCGTTCTTGGTTCGGAGAAAGCTTTCGTTATGGAGAAATGCAACCAGACGAATGGCTCGTTACGTTCTCGGGCATTCCTTATGGAATGATGAGCGAAATGCTACAGGATGGAGGTAATCTTTATCTAGGAATGATTTATGGGACCTCAAATCGCAAATATCAGTCAAACAATGGCAAAGTGCCCGATGAAATATGGAAACTATGGAAAGATTTCCATATCGACGAAGCCAAGATGAAAGGTTATTGGGACGAAAAACCCGCCGTGCAAACCGACCAAGAGCAAGTGAAAGCAACAGCCTACTGTCACAAAGGAAAAACACTTATTGTGGTAGGAAACTTTAGCAAAAAAGACCTCACCGTCAACCTCAAGATAGACTGGAAAGCATTCGGTTTGCCACGCTCATCAAAAGCGATGTTGCCCCAGATGGGAAACCTGCAAAAAGGAGGTGAAATAGATCTCAATACACCACTGAAAATAGAAGGTCAAAAAGGACTTTTCATTCTTGTTTCACCATAAGATCGTAACGCACAGACAACCTAAAACACATATAACTTGTAAAAACTCAAGAAGGAAAGCATCTATTCACTCGATTTTCCTTAACTTTGCGTTCAGAATTTTAATATTAAAAATATAGGTATGATTCTATTCTTTAGAACACCAAGCAACAGTGTGATTGCCACGCAAGCAAACCACACACTTGCACAAAGCGAAATAGACGAACTGTGCTGGCTATATGGCGGCGCTTCTGTATTGGCAGAAGAAACCCTTAAAGGCTGTTTCGTGGGTCCACGTCGCGAAATGATAACGCCATGGAGTACGAATGCTGTTGAGATTACTCAAAATATGAACCTTCAAGGCATTACGCGTATGGAGGAGTATTTTGAAGTAGATACGATGGAGGCAGAACACGATTCTATGCTTCAGCGCATGTACAATGGACTGGACCAAACTATTTTTAGCGTCAACTTGAAACCTGCCGTGATTCAGTATGTCGAGGACCTGGAGACCTATAACGAGAAAGAAGGACTAGCCCTCTCTAAAGACGAGATGAACTATCTTCACACGATTGAAAAAGACCTCAACCGCAAACTGACAGATTCCGAAATATTCGGTTTCGCACAGATTAACTCAGAGCATTGCCGTCATAAAATCTTTGGAGGCACGTTTATCATAGATGGCGTAGAAAAAGAATCGTCCCTCTTCTCGCTTATTAAGAAAACCACAAAAGAGAATCCTCACGGCATCATCTCGGCTTACAAAGACAATGTGGCTTTTGCTCAAGGTCCAGTCGTTGAACAATTTGCCCCTGCAGACCATGCCACGAGCGATTACTTTATCATCAAAGACATAGAAAGCGTTATCTCTATAAAAGCAGAAACACACAACTTTCCTACTACTGTAGAACCTTTCAATGGCGCGGCTACAGGTACTGGAGGTGAAATTCGCGATCGTATGGGAGGTGGTGTTGGCTCGTGGCCTATTGCAGGTACCGCTGTTTATATGACTTCCTATCCTCGCCTAGACGGTGGACGCGATTGGGAAAATATTTTACCTCTCCGCGAATGGCTCTATCAAACACCAGAACAAATCCTAATCAAAGCATCAAACGGTGCGTCAGATTTTGGAAACAAATTTGGGCAACCACTCATCACGGGTTCTGTGCTCACCTTTGAGCATCAAGAAAACGAAGAGAAATATGGTTACGACAAAGTGATTATGTTGGCAGGTGGCGTTGGCTATGGCACAAAACGCGACTGCTTGAAAGGTGTTCCCGAAAAAGGAAACAAAATCGTTGTCGTGGGTGGTGATAACTATCGTATCGGATTGGGTGGTGGTTCCGTATCTTCTGTTGATACAGGGCGTTATTCGAGTGGCATTGAGCTCAATGCTGTACAGCGTGCCAATCCAGAAATGCAAAAGCGCGCCAACAACCTGGTTCGTGCCCTTTGCGAAGAGGAAATTAATCCCGTTGTATCCATCCATGACCACGGTTCTGCAGGACATGTAAATTGTCTTTCGGAACTGGTAGAAGAGTGTGGCGGTGTTATCGATATGAGCAAACTTCCTGTAGGCGACCAAACGCTTTCATCCAAAGAAATCATAGCGAACGAAAGTCAAGAACGTATGGGTCTACTGATTCAGGAAGAACACCTCGACCATGTTCGTAAAATTGCAGAACGAGAGCGTGCCCCTATGTATGTGGTAGGCGAAACAACTGGCGATGCCCATTTTGCTTTTCAACAAGGCGATGGCGTTCGTCCTTTCGATTTGGATGTGGCACAAATGTTCGGACATTCACCGAAAACAATTATGGTGGACGAAACCGTCACCCGCCATTATACCAACGTCACCTACGACCCTACAAAATTACAAGAATATTTAGGCAATGTACTTCAACTCGAAGCCGTAGCTTGTAAAGATTGGTTGACCAATAAAGTAGACCGCTCCGTAACAGGTAAAGTGGCTCGTCAGCAATGTCAAGGCGAACTTCAAATTCCTTTAAGCGACTGTGGTGTTGTCGCACTTGACTATCGTGGACAAAAAGGTATTGCCACCTCCATCGGTCATGCCCCCCAAGCGGGACTAGCCAATCCAGCAGCAGGTTCTGTACTTTCTGTTGCAGAATCATTAACCAATATCGTTTGGGCACCGATGGCAGAGGGGATGGATAGCATTTCTCTTTCAGCCAATTGGATGTGGCCTTGCCGCTCTCAAAAAGGAGAAGACACTCGTCTCTACGAAGGAGTAGAAGCGTTAAGCGACTTCTGTTGTGCTCTTCAAATAAATGTACCAACAGGAAAAGACTCTCTATCTCTTTCACAACAATATCCAAATGGAGAAAAAATCATCTCTCCTGGAACGGTAATCGTAAGCGCAGGTGGCGAAGTATCAGATGTTCGTAAAGTGGTTTCACCCGTTATGGTAAACGACACAAAGAGCACTCTCTATCACGTTGACTTTAGTTTCGATGAGCTACGTTTGGGTGGTTCTGCTTTTGCTCAATCGCTCAACAAAGTGGGGAGCGATGTGCCAACCTGTACCAACCCTGAATACTTCCGCGATGCCTTTAATGCCATTCAAGAATTAGTAAACAAAGGTCTACTGCTTGCTGGTCACGACATCTCTGCGGGTGGTCTGATCACGTGTTTGCTTGAGATGTGCTTTGCCAATGTTGAGGGTGGTATGGAAATAAATCTCGATGGCTTCAAGCATACAGACCTCATAAAAGTTCTTTTCGCTGAAAATCCAGGGGTCGTACTTCAAGTAGCAGACAAACAGAAAGCAGAATTCAAGAAAATACTAGATGACGCGGGTGTGGGCTACCTTAAATTAGGTATGCCTACGGACGAACGCCATATCCTCGCAACCATGGAAGGCGCTACGTATCAATTTGGCATTGATTATTTACGAGATGTTTGGTATGAAACCTCTTATTTACTCGACACCAAACAAAGTTTCAACGGCTGTGCAAAATCCCGTTACGAAAACTACAAATCGCAGCCTATCGAAATGGTGTTCAATAAAGATTTCACTGGAAAATTTACTTCATATGGCATCACTCCCGACCGTCGCTCAAAGAGCGGTATTCGTGCTGCTATTATTCGTGAAAAAGGAACAAACGGTGAACGCGAAATGGCTTATACCCTCTATCTTGCTGGTTTCGATGTGAAGGATGTGATGATGACCGACCTTATCACAGGACGTGAAACCCTAGACGAGGTTAATATGATTGTGTTCTGCGGTGGTTTCTCAAACTCCGACGTTTTAGGTTCCGCAAAAGGTTGGGCTGGTGCATTCCTTTTCAACCCTATGGCAAAGGCGGCTCTCGATCGTTTCTACGCTCGTGAAGACACCCTTTCACTGGGTGTTTGCAATGGCTGTCAACTCATGGTCGAACTGAACTTGGTAAACCCTGACCACGACAAGAAAACACGTATGCTTCACAACGATTCTCATAAGTTTGAAAGCCGCTATTTGGGCGTTACCGTACCTACCAATCGCAGCGTGATGTTCGGATCCTTGAGCGGTAACAAATTGGGTATTTGGGTCGCTCACGGTGAAGGTAAATTTTCATTGCCTTACAAGGAAGACAAATACAACGTAGTCCTCAACTATAGCTACGATGAATATCCTGCCAATCCAAATGGTTCAGACTATAGTGTAGCAGGCATTTGCAGTACCGATGGTCGTCATCTTGCAATGATGCCTCACATTGAGCGTGCCTTCTTCCCTTGGCAAAATGCCATCTATCCTGCGAACCATCGCACAGACGATGTCACACCTTGGATCGAAGCTTTTGTCAATGCTCGTAAATGGGTGGAAAGTCATTCAAAATAAAACAAGTACTCAAACGTTCACAAATAAAATAAACACAACCCTTAAAAACAAAGAAAATGATTAGATTAAATGTTTTTGTACAAGTCAATGAAGCCAATTATGCCGAAGCGTTAGCCTCTGCCAAAGAACTAACAGCAGCCTCATTAAAAGAAAATGGATGTGTGGCCTACGACACCTTCAAAAGTGCTACCCGCAGCGATGTGTTTATGATATGCGAAACATGGACCAATGCTGAGGTCTTAGCAGCTCACCAACAAGCAGCTCACTTTGTGAAATGTGTAGGTAACATCGAAAGACTTGCTAAAATGAAAATCGAAAAGTTCGAATTTTAAGCAACCTTTTGACCTCCTTACAGCGAGAGGACGAAGTGTTAAACTTCATCCTCTCGCTTTTTTGTACACTTCATTGTATCCATCCGAAAAGATTTATACAATACTGTTTCAAAAAGTGTGTCTGCAAACG